>JAZADN010000037.1:0-105687 GCA_036123585.1 Actinomycetota bacterium
CAGTCCTTGGCCGAGTCGGACGTGCCAGTGGCCCGCACCATCCGGGCCGCCATGCGGACCATGGTCGACGAGGGCTGGACCGACGACCAGGTCCGTCGCATGCTGGTGGACCGGTTCGGCGAACAGGTCGACTACAGGCCGACCGGCCGGGGCCTGACCGGGCTGGTGTGGATCCTGCCCGTGGTGGCCGGTGCGGTCGCCGTGGTCGGCGTCGGTGCAGCGGTCCGGCGCTGGAGTGCCGGGGACCCGGCCGCTGCAGATGGAGGCAACGGGCGCCTTCTCTCGATTGGTGGCGCGACGGTCGCCGGGGTGGTGCTGGTCGGGCTGCTGGCAGGGGTGCTGGTGGCCCGCACGGCCGGCGACCGGGGGGTGTCCGACACCCTCACCGGCGACATCCGGTCGTCCACGAGGACACTGCTGGCCGAAGCAGCGGTCGCGGCACCGGCCGAGGCCGAGGAACTGTACGGCCGCGTGCTCGGGATCCAGCCATCCAACGTGGAGGCGCTGGCCTACCGGGGCTGGTCGAGGTGGCGCACCGGCGATCGCGAGGCGGCTCGGGACGACCTTGACGAGGCGGTGGCCGTCGACGCCGGATACGCCGACGTGCGGGTGTTCCGGGCTTCGGTTCGCCACGCCGACGGTGACCACGCCGGGGCGGCCGCCGACCTGATGGCACTCGACGGCCTGGAAGCCCCCCCGATCGTGGACGACCTGCTGCTCGCCAGTCGCCTCCGAGAGCGCATCGCCGGGGGATTGGCTGACGCCGGTGAGTTGTTGGCTGCTCTCGAACTGCTGGACTCCGGCCTCGACCCCGGGGACGGCGACCGGGGCGGCGACGCCGCGCTGCTGGCCGAGCGGGGATGGCTGTTGGCCGCCACCCGGGTGCCCGAACTGGTCGAACGGGGCCTTACCGGGCTGGACGAGGCGGTGGCTGTCGACCCGGCTGAACCGCACGCCCGGGCATACCGGGCGGTGGTGCTCGCCGTGCTGGCCGACCGGCCGGAGGACGCCGTCGGCGACGTGGCGGCCTTCGCCTCCCTCGACGACCCGCCGACCGACCTGGTCGACCTGCTACGGACCGCTGGGCTCCTGGTCGACTGACGGCCCGGGGGCTGGTGGCCGGCCTCGGTACCTCGTTTCTCTTGGTTGTGGGCTACTGGTGATAGTGGGCGTGGGTGACGACGCCGTCTGCAACGGTCAACTCCCACACCGAGGCGTACGCGCAGCCCCGCCCACCGGTGAGGCCGGCCCCGTCGGCCACGACGTCGCGGACCACCTCGGGGATCACATCGGAGTGGCTGCAAAGCACCACCACCTGCCTGTCGGCCTCTCGCCTGGTGGCCAGGCGGCGTACCAGTTCGGTGGTGGGCGACGAGCCCCCCTCGAAGAGGGCTGGGTCGGTGCTGGCGGCCAGGCCGTGGCGGGTGGCCAGGGGGCTGACGGTCTGGATGCACCGCAAGGCCCGACTGCTGCGTATGGCGGCCAGTGGGCGGCCGGACAGCACCGGGCCCACGGCATCGGGCAGCCGGTCGGCCTGATCTCGTCCGCTGGCGTCCAGCGGCCGGTCAGCATCGTCACCCGACCAGTGGTAGGGATCGCCGGCCGATCCGTGTCGGACCAGGAGGATGCTCACGGGCCGGCGGGTGTCGCTGCAGGGTGGGGGTCAGGCCGAGACGTCGGTGATGCAGACGGCGTCACCCATGGGCAACGAGGAGCAGACCTCGGTGGTGGCTTCGCCGTACAGGGTGCCGAGCATGCCGCGGACCAGGCCACGGTCGACGGCGCAGATCACCGGGTGCTCGATGGGCGCCCCGCCGAACGGGCAGTGCTCGGAGACGATTCGCAGCCTGTCGTCCCCGGTCCGCTCGGCCCGGGCGGCGAACCCGTGGGCGGTCAGCGCTTCGGCAACCACCTGCATGGCCGACCGTAGCGACCGGTGGGCCTCGTCGGGCCCCAGGGCGTCGGCCATGCTCCGACCCACCTCGGCGCCCACCTCCTCGGCCATGGCCTCGGCCTGGTCTGGTGGGAGTAGGGCCAGGGACCGACCCAGCAGGCTGACCAGCACTGCGTCCTGGCGGACTGGCAACTCGAGCGGGGTGCCGGGGTCGGCCACCCGGTAGTGCTTGGACGGGCGTCCCGCCGAGGCCCCCTCGGGTCGTTCAACGGCGATTTCCAGGTAGCCGCCGGCGGCCAGCTTGTCGAGGTGGTGGCGGGCCACGTTGGGGTGGAGGTCGAAGGCCTCGGCGGCCTCGGCGGCGGTCACCCCGGCGCCGTCGGCCTGTTCCCGGACGTGCAGGTAGATGTCCCGTCTACTGGGATCACCGAAGGCTCCGGTGATGGCAGTGACGGCCGAGGCGAACTCGGTGGCCGTGAGGGGGGCCCCATCCACCCGGTTAGCCTACCGATCTCGCTCGGGTGGTCGTCCAGAGCCCCTCGCAGCGGGCCAGATCGCAGCCAGCCAGCACCCACAGGAGTCTCCGTGACGGTCACCGAATCCCAGGTCGTGGACGTCCTTCGACCCGTCCAGGATCCCGAGCTCCGGCGCAGCATCGTGGACCTCGGGATGGTGCGTACCGTCAGGATCGACGGCGGCCGTGTTGACGTCGAGGTGGCCCTGACAGTGCCCGGCTGTCCCATGAAGGCCGAGATCCAGGCCTCCGTGGACTCAGCCGTGACCACCCTCGACGGGGTCGACTCCGTTGGCGTGTCGTTCACCACGATGACCGAGTCCGAGTTGGCCGAGCTTCGCGAGCGCCTTCACGGCGACCCTGCGGCCACTGCAGGCACCAACTCCACGTACGGCCACTCCGAGGGCCGTGCCGTGCCGTTCGCCGAGGCCAACTCGTCGACACGTGTCCTGCTGGTGGCTTCAGGCAAGGGTGGCGTGGGCAAGTCCTCTGTCACCACCAACCTGGCGGTGGCCTTGGCCGACCTCGGGAAGGACGTGGCGGTCGTCGACGCCGACGTCTGGGGCTTCTCCATCCCCCGGATGCTGGGCGTGTCGCACGCCCCGACGGTCATCGACGAGATGCTCATCCCGCCGGAGGCCCACGGGGTGCGGTGCATCTCCATGGGTTTCTTCGCGGAGGAGGACCAGCCAGTGATCTGGCGGGGTCCGATGCTGCACAAGGCGCTCGAGCAGTTCCTGACCGACGTCTACTGGGACGAGCCGGATTACCTGCTGGTGGACCTTCCCCCGGGGACCGGCGACATCTCCATCTCGCTGGCCGGGTTCCTGCCCACCGCCGAGATGTACGTGGTGACCACCCCGCAGCCGGCCGCCCAGACGGTGGCCCAGCGGGCGGCCTTCATGGCCGACAAGGTCAACCTGAAGGTCCATGGCGTGATCGAGAACATGTCGTGGTTCACCGGAGACGATGGCACCCGATACGAGTTGTTCGGCGCCGGTGGTGGGGCGGCACTGGCCGAGCGGCTCGACGTTCCCCTGATCGGTCAGGTCCCGCTGGTGCCGGCGCTGCGCGAAGGCGCGGACTACGGACGCCCGGTGGCTGCCGACCCGGCCACTGAGGTCGGGGCTGTGTTCGCCGAGATGGCCCGGGTGCTGGACGTCGAGATGAAGCCGACCAAGCGGCGGCATCGGGAACTCAAGATCCTCTGACCGTCGAGCAGGCACGGGAGCAACACGTGGACGTACGCATAGGGGTGACCAACACCCCCAAGGAGATCACTGTCGAGATGGCCGACGACGTCGACGTCGACGGCCTGGTGGCGGAAGTCGAGCAGGCGGTGGCTGGCGATAGTGCCGTGCTGTGGCTGACCGACGTGCGGGGTCGTCGGGTCGGGGTGCCGGCCGAGCGGATCGCATATGTCGACCTGGGTGCCGCCGGAGGCATCAACCCGGTCGGCTTCGGCTGACCGGCTGTCCGGGTCGGGCGGCCCGGACGACGCACCGACCCACCATGGCGACCCTCGCCGAACTGGCCCGTTCGCACACCGACCTGGACGGGCCGCGCGTCTCCCACCTGCAGGACCTCGCCAGCACCTGGGGACTGCTGGCCGACCTCTCCTTCGCGGACCTGCTGCTCTTTGGTCGTGGCAGTGGCCCGGCGTCCGAGCGCTTCGTGCTGCTAGGTCACGTGCGTCCCACCACCGGGACCACGCTGTACCGCGCCGACCTGATGGGTCAGGTCTTCGACACCCGGCGGCGTCCACTGGTCGGCGAGGCCTTCGCCACCGGGACGACGGTGCAAGGGGTGGTCAACGTGGGCGCCGACCGGGACATCAGGGTGACGGCGGTCCCAGTTCGACACGCCGACGAGGTGGTCGCCGTGCTGGTCCGGGAGCGGATCCGCCCCGACGACCGCACGGCCAGCGAGCAGGAACGCACCTACGTGGGGGTGTTCGACCGGTTCGCGGCGATGATCGAGCGGGGCGAGTTCCCGTACCGTGACGAGGAGCGCCTCCGCCACCGGACGCCGCGGGTCGGCGACGGCCTCTTGCTGGTCGACGCTGACGGGCGCGTCGAGTTCGCCTCGCCGAACGCCGTGTCGTCACTCCACCGCCTGGGCATGACCCGCGGCGTGACGGGGGCGCGGTTCGGCGAAACCGGCCTGGGCTCGGCGATGCTCCGCTCTGCGTACGCCCGCCGGACCGCAGTAATCGACGAACTGGAGAGGACCGACGACCGGTCCGACTTGAGCCTGTCGATGGTCAGCCACTGCTTCCCGTTGCTCGACCACGGGGTGGCCACCGGCGCCATAGTGCTGGTCCGTGACGTGACCGAACTGCGGCGTCGCGACCGCCAGCTGGTATCCAGGGACACCACCATCCGGGAGATCCACCACCGGGTGAAGAACAACCTCCAGACCATCTCGTCGCTGCTGCGGCTGCAGGCCCGACGGCTCCAGGGCGAGGAAGCCCGTTCGGCGCTCAGCGAGTCGGTGCGTCGGATCGGTGCCATCTCGGTGGTCCACGAGACGCTGGCCCAGAGCACTGACGACGACGTGGCGTTCACCGAGATCGTCCGGCCCCTGGTGCGCGTGGTGGAGGAAAGCGTGTCGTCGCCGCTGCGGCCGCTGGCCTTCTCCGTCGAGGGTGACGCCGGAACGGTGCCCGGCCAGGTCACCACCACGTTGGCTGTCGTGCTGACCGAGTTGCTCCAGAACGCCGTCGATCACGCCTTTCCCGCACCGGCTCCCGACTCCGGGGGCGGAGGGGACGATGAACCAGAGTCGGGTTCGGTTCGGATCGAGTTGGAGCGGCGCAGCGACGGGCTCTCGGTCCGGGTGGTCGACGACGGTGTGGGCCTGCCTGACGGCTTCGACTTGGTCGAGGCCACAGGCCTGGGGCTGACCCTCGTGCGGACCTTCGTGGAGGACGAGCTGGGAGGACGGATCAGCCTGGCGCCGGTATCGCGGGGTCGGGGCACGGTGGCCGAGGTGCGGGTACCGGCCAGCCGCCTGGTCGGACCATGGGGAGACTCCCGGGATCCGACCGGCTGACGCCCCACCCTCCGGGCAGGAGGCCTCGGGGTGCGAGGCCCACCGGCGCTCCGTTCGTCCACCGTCGGGGCCTAGGGTCTGAGCGTGTCCGACGGCCCCCCCTTCAGACGCCCGATGGTGGTTGCCCACCGGGGTGCCTCGGTGGACAGGTTGGAGAACACCGTCGAGGCCTTCGAGGAGGCCCGGGACCAGGGGGCCGACTGGGTGGAGTTGGACGTCCGGGTGTCGGCCGACGATGTCCTCGTCGTCCATCACGACGCCCACTACCCAGATGGGCGCCTGGTGCGCGAGGTCCCCATGGACGAGGCACCTGACCACGTGCCGTCGCTGGCCGAGGCCTTCGAGGCCTGTGAAGGCATGGGCGTCAACGTCGAGGTCAAGAACCTCCCCGGCGACCCGGACCACGAGGCATCAGTGGTGGCCTGCGAGGCGGTAGCCGGTCTGGCGTCGGCCTACCGCCCGCCCGAGTTGCTGCTGGTGTCGTCGTTCGACATCGCCGCGGTCGACCGCATTCGAGCCACCGATCCGACGCTGCCCACCGCCTGGTTGGTGGCCGAGCGGCACGGCACCGACCTGGTGCTGGACCGCACCGTCGACCACGGCCATGTCGCGGTGAACCCCTGGGACGAGTTGGTCGACGAGCACCTGGTGGAGGCCTCACACGCCCGCGGCCTGTCCGTCCTCGTGTGGACGGTGGACGACGCCGAGCGGATGGAGCGCCTGACCGCCTGGGGGGTGGACGGAATCATCACCAACCTCCCCGGCCTGGCCCGCTCGGTCGTCGACGACTGACCGGGACGCGTCTCAGGCCGCCCTCAGGCGAGGGCGGGTGAACCCAGTGGCATGACCAGGTCCAGCGCGTCCGGTTGGTGGCGGACTTCGATGGCGGTGGCCTCGCCCACATGGTCTCCGTCCACCTGCAGTGGCACCGGTCGCGACGCGGTGATGGTGGCCGCATCCACGTCATCGACTCTGGTCACAGAGGGGGAGCGGCCAGCGGCGGTCGAAAGCCCGACGGCCGCGGCCATGGTGGTGGCCAGCGTTCTGAGGCGGAGGTCGCGGAACGAAACCACCGACAGCGGCCGGTCAAGGGTGGCCGCCGGAGCCAGCGACAGTCCGCGGGTGCCCAGATAGGTGTAGGGATCGGTATTCAGGCACACGGCGAACACTGAGGGGAGGTCGGCCTCTTCCTCGTTGCCGATGGATACCCGGAAGCCGGGACGACGGTGGTCGTAGTGGCGGATCCACGTGTCGACCGATGCGGCGACGAAAAGGGGATGGCCTGCGAAGCGCTTGAGAAGGCCACCCCGGCGTTCGACCTGTTCGACCACCGCCGCGTCGAAGCCAATGCCCGCGTGGAACAGGAAGTGGCGGCCGTTCACGGACCCGAGTCCTACGCGGTATATGGAGGCCGCCTCGACGGCGTCCAGCAGCGCGCCGGTGGCCTCCACCGGGTCGTCGGGCAGGCCGAGGGTACGGGCGAACACGTTGGTGGAGCCACCGGGCAGGGCGGCCAGCGCCGTGTCAGAGCCCACCAGGCCATTGGCCGCCTCGTTGAGGGTTCCGTCGCCGCCGAGGACGACGACCACGTCGATCCCGTCGTTGGCCGCCCCCTGGGCCAGCCGGGTGGCGTGGCCCCGGCGGGTGGTGGCGGCCACCTCGAGACGGTGGTCGGCCGAGAGCGCCTTCTGTATGACGATGCGCGTCCTCGCCGTAACCGACGAGGCCGACGGGTTCATCACCAGCAGCAGCCTCACGATCCGACCCTAGGGCGCGAGGCGAGGCTGGTCTGTCGTTCCCGTTGTCGCGGAGTGACGGACGACCTGAGAGAAATCGAAGGTCCCGGCTGGTCCGATTTCCGGATGGGGCGGGCAGACTCGGGTCCATGAACGTCGTCGTGTGTGTGAAGCAGATCCCCGACCCGGCCGACCCGGGCGCGTTGGATCCGGAGACCAAGACCCTCAAGCGGGACGTGAAGCTCATCCTGGATGAGTCGGACTCCTACGGGGTCGAGATGGGCCTGCAACTTGTGGACGCCGCCGGTGAGGGCGAGGTGAAGCTCGTCTCCATGGCCCCCAACAACGAGGTGAGTGGTCTGCGGACCGCCCTGGCCATGGGCGCCGAGAGCGCCGTGCTGGTCAGCGACGAGGCCCTGGCCGGCTCTGACGCCTTGTCGACCGCCAAGGTGCTGGCTGCGGCGATCGCCCGCTGCGAGCCCGACCTGGTCCTGACCGCCACGGAGTCCAGCGACGGCTACACCGGCACCGTCCCGGTGCAGGTCGCCGAACTGCTGGGCCTCCCCTCGGTCACCTTCGGCAAGGAGATCGCCGTGGCCGATGGCATGGCCACCGTGAAGCGCCAGACCGAGGCCGGTTACGACGAGGTGGAGTGCCCGCTGCCGTGCGTGGTCTCGGTGACCGCCGGCGTGGTCGAGCCCCGGTACCCCTCGTTCAAGGGGATCATGGCCGCCAAGAACAAGCCGGTCGAGGAACTGGACCTGGCCGGCTTGGGCATCGACCCGGCCACGGTCGGGTGGGCGGGTTCCCGACAGGAGATCACAGCCATTGCCGAGGCTCCCGCCCGGGAGGCCGGCGAGGTCATCGTCGACGAGGGCGACGCCCACGAGCGCATCCTGGCGTTTCTGGACGACCTCAAGGTCCTGTAGGAGGCCGTCATGGGAATCTCGAAGATCTGGGTGTACGGCGAGGTGACTGAGGCCGGTGTGACGGCCGGGACCCTCGAGTTGCTCACCAAGGCCCGTTCGCTGGCCGACACCGTCGAGGTGGTCATTTCTGGTGATGCGGCCGCGGTGGCCGCCGAACTGGGCGCCCACGGTGCCACCACCGTTCACACCGTGGGCGATCTGGATGGGTCGCTGCCCGGCACCAAGGTGGCTTCGGCCATCGCCGCCGCGCTGGCCGCTGGGACCGGTCCCAACGTACTGCTGGCTACCACCTCCTATGACGGCCGTGACGTCGCCGGTCGCCTGTCGGCCAAGGTCGACCGTCCGGTGCTCACCAACGTGGTCGACCTGGTCGTCGACGACGACCGCCTGCTGGGCAGCGAGCCCGTGTTCGGCGGCACCACCGACGTCCTGACCGGCTTCACCGACGGCGGCCTGGGCATCTTCTTGGTCCGCCCGAAGTCGTTCGCTGCCGAGGAGTCCGGTGGCGGCCCGGCCGCGGTGGCCGACCTGGCCGCGGGCGACCTGGGCAACACCGGCGCCGCAGTGGTCAAGGACCGCTTCGTCGAGGAGAGCACCGGCCCGAAGTTGGACGAGGCGACTGTGGTCGTCTCCGGCGGCCGGGGCCTGGGCGAGGCCGACAAGTACGAGATGATCGAGACACTGGCCCGCCTCACCAAGGGTGCGCCGGGAGCCTCGCGTGCCGTGGTGGATGCCGGATGGGTTCCTTACTCGTACCAGGTCGGCCAGACCGGCAAGGTCGTGAAGCCCACCGTGTACCTGGCCTGCGGCATCTCCGGCGCCACGCAGCACCTAGTCGGCATGAAGGGCTCGGCCAACATCGTCGCCATCAACAAGGACGAGGAGGCCCCCATATTCGGTGTGGCCGACCTGGGCATCGTGGGCGACGTGCACAAGGTGCTACCCAAGCTGATCGAGGCCCTGGAGGCTCGGGGCTGAACAGCGCCTGACGCCGGGGCGCTCCAGCCCTCGCGTCTAGCGGTCGCACAAGCGGGAAGTCCGGCTGTCTGGACGGTCGGTGGCGACGCTTGACCCAGCGTCAGCCGCCCCGGTCGCGGGCGGACAGCGCCCAGGCGATCCCGTCCAGGGGGTCGTCGATGGCCAGTCCGAGGAACCATCCTGCTGGGCGCTTGCTGTCCTCCCACCGCCACCAGCCCAGTTCGACGACCGCGTCACCGAGTTCGTCGGCCTCCGGCGGCCAGTCGGTGGCGCCGTGGCCGACACCGTCCAAGCCGGCGAGCGCAGTGGCGCACCACCAGGCCTCGAACCGCCCCCGGGCGGCACCCCGACGGCGACCGTTCGCTCCCGCTGAAGCACCCAGCCAGGCCAAGAGGCCGAATCCCTCGTCGGCGGCCAGACGACGGAGCCGGACCTCTCCCTCGGCGACAGCAGCCACCGCCTCGGGCCCGGAGCCGCTGACCGTTGCGGTGACGGCGGTGCCCTCGGACTGTTCTGTCCAAGCTGCGGCGAGGTCACGGAGTGCTCGGCGTGCGGCGTCCATTTCGGGTTCGACGGCAGGAGGGCCGTCGGTGACCGGAGATGGATCGAGGGCGCCGGCCGGCGGGACCGGGTCGTCGACGCCGTAGGGGCCGATGGTCGGTCCACTCGTCGTCGGCTCCCAGGCTGCCAGGCGCAGCGGCAGGCCGAGTGGGTCATCGACCAACTCGACGCCGGTCAGGTCTTCGCCTCGGGCGATCCGTTCGTGGGCGACCACGGCCCGCAGCGCGCCTGCGTCGACAGGAAGATGGGGCTCGAGGTCGGCCCAAGCGAGGCGAGAGGCCGCCACCTCGGCCAGTGGTGCCACGCCGAACGTGGGGGCATCGCGCAGGACGGCCGCCGCGGCCATCTCGACTGGAGCCTGGAGCGCCAGGCGGTGTTCGGCGTGGTCGGCGGCCGGCCATAGTTGGTGGCCGCGCTCGATCGCTGCTCGTGACCGGGTGGCGACGCCCTCGAGGGACTCCCAGTCGCCTGCGTCGCAGGCCTCGTCGACGAGGCGCAGTAGGCCGTCTAGGTCCCCATCGGCTAGCAGGCGGTCGAGATCTGGCATGACAGGGTCGGGTCTCCGGCTCAGACCAGTGGCCAGGGGACGCGGCGACCGCTGGGATCGCCGGGGAGCTCGCCGGCGTCGGCGAGGGCATTCGCCCGGGCCACCAGAGCGTCGCACTCGAAGGCATCGAGCAGGCCGTTGAGAGCTTCGGAGGGGCCGTCGTCGACCAGACGACGTAGGTCGGCCACCAGGTCGTCGGCTAGCGGATCGCCAGCGAAGTCCCAGATCACCGTCCGGACCTTGAACTGGTGGTGGAAGCACAGGGCGTTGTCGATGGCCCAAAGGTCGCCGTCGTCGCCGGCCAGGACGTGGCCTCCCTTGCGGTCGGTGTTGTTGGCCACCAGGTCCAGGGCGGCGAGCCGTCGCAACCCATCGGCCCGGTCCGGGTCGTCGCGCAGCGTGAAATAGTGCTGCTCGTAGTCACACGGCACGTACAACTGGACGGAGCCCTCGCCGAACGGGCCGTCGCAGACCACTGTTGGTGGAACCAGCCCCCAGCCCAGTTGGGCAGCTAGCTCCCAGGTAGCGGCCTCTCGCCGGTGAAGGCCCGGGGGAAAGTCGTGGAGCGGCCGCTCACCCCGCAGCGGCTTGTAGACGCCTTGGAGCAGGGGTTCGGCGCCGGTGTCGGGGTGGGTGACGTCGACGAGGAAGGTGGCGTTCGACGTCCACGGCATGCGGCCCAGCAGGTCTAGGTCGCCGTCGGTCAGGACCCGCAATGCCAGGTCATCGTCGACCGGGCCGCGACGTCGGAACGGGTCGGTTGGTTCGTCCACCTGGTCGGCGTCCTGTTCGTCCGTGGATCGTGCGGCAGGACCGGTGTCAGTTGGCCCAGGGGCACCAGTCGCCATTGGTGGGCTCCAAGGGCGCGGCGCACCACGGGCATGGCGGCCGTCCGGCCGCCACCAGGTTCCGGGCCCGGTCGATGAAGGCGGCCACCAGCTCGCGTCGCATCGGGAACCGAGCCTGGGCGGGCTGCTCGTCCTCGTCGCGCAGGAGTTCCTCGACGATGAGAATCAGGCGGTCGGTGGACTGCTGGTAGGTCACGCCGAGGCTGCCCACCACCCAGTCGGCCTCGACGGGGTCGTCGAAGCGGGCCTCGGTGGCTGCGTCGGCCACGGCGGCGTCGTCCAGTGGGGGGAGGTCGGCCATTAGCCCGTCGAGGAACTCGGCGAGTCCGGCCACCTGCTGCTTCTCGACCTTGAGCGACACGATCTGGTCGCCCCGCCGGGCCTGCAGGAAGAAAACCCGTCGTCCGGGGTCGCCGACCGCGCCGGTGGTGAAGCCGTCGGTGTCGTCCCAGTCGATCTCCGGTCGAGCCATTGCTCCCGAATCCTAGGAAGTCGGGGCGTCGGCCCGCAGTCCCGTCGCCACTCAGGAGTCCCGGGCCGTCGGTGCAGAGGACAGGTGGCCAGTGCCGTTGACGGCAAGCACGGTGGGGCGTTCGTGGGCGTAGTGCACGGCGCTGACCGAGCACGGTCCGACCACGATCCGTTGGAACAGGTCGAGCGGCGTGCCGAGGGCTTGGGCGAGGGCGGCCTTGATGGGATCGGCGTGCGACACGCAAGCGATCGTCTCGCCCGGGTGGTGAGCCACGAGGTCGGCTACCTGCCCGGTGATTCGGGCCTGCATCTCGGCGAACGACTCGCCGCCCGGAAACCTGAAGGTCGAAGGTTGGCGCTGCACGGTGGCCCAGGCCTTGAGGCGCATGAGGTCCTTGAGCCGCCGTCCGGTCCAGGCGCCGAAGTCGCACTCGTTCAGGCCGGCAGCGGTGCGGACCCGCAAGCCGAGCACCCGGGCAGTGGGCGCCGCAGTCTCCCGTGTCCTCTCCATAGGGGAGGCGTAGACGGCGGCGACCCTGCCCGGCCCGTCGGGCCCGGCCATCCAGTGGGCCACCGCATCGGCCTGGGCGCGACCCTCCTCGGACAGGTGAAGTCCTGGAGCTCGACCGGGGAGGCGAGCTCCGGTGGTCGGGGTGCGCCCGTGGCGGACGTAGAGCACGAGTGTGGGCTGAGCCGACGTGGGGGCCATGAGGCGCCGAACCTACCCTGCCGGGATGCCACGAGGTCCGTCTGCCGCCCGTCTGCTAGCCGATGTACACGACGAGGTGACCGTCTGTCGGGCCTGCCCACGGCTGGTGGCGTGGCGGGAGCAGGTGTCGACCGAGAAGCGGGCCGCCTATCGCGACGAGGAGTACTGGGGACGGGGAGTTCCCGGCTTCGGTGACCCGACAGCCCGCATCCTGGTTGTGGGCCTGGCGCCGGCCGCCCATGGTGCCAACCGAACCGGCCGGGTGTTCACCGGCGACCGCTCCGGCGACTTTCTGTTCGCCGCCCTGCACCGGGTGGGCCTGGCCAACCAGCCCGAGGCCACCCACCGCGACGACGGCCTGGAACTGTCCGATGTGTTCATCACCGCACCGGTGAAGTGCGCCCCACCGGCCAACAAGCCGACCCCGGACGAGCGTGCTGCCTGTCGGCCGTTCTTCACCCGCGAGGTCGCCGCCCTAGACCGGGTCCGGGTCGTGGTCGTGTTGGGTCAGATCGGCTATGTGGCCGCGGCGGCCGAGTTCGGCCTGTCGCCGCGGCCGGCGTTTGGCCACGGGGTGGAGGCACCCATGGACGGAGGGCGGACGATGCTCTGCTCGTACCACGTGAGCCAGCAGAACACCTTCACCGGCCGCCTCACCGAGCCGATGTTCGACGCCGTCTTGCTGCGGGCCCGCGAACTGGCAGTCGGTGCGCCGACCGGGGCCTGACCAGCGGGTCCCCCGGTAGCCTCGAGACCGTGATGCGCCGGTTCCGTTCCCTGTCTCCCCTCCTCTTGGTGGCTGTCTTGGCCGCGGCCTGCGTCGCCTCCGGCGAGCCGGTGTCGTGGGAGGACCAAGCCGACGACAGTGGTCAAGGCCTTGTGGAGCGCGAGTTCATCGCCGCGTGCGTGGAGGCCAACGAGGACCTGGGTGCGGTGAAGGCGAAGGTGTTCTGTGGCTGCGTGCTGGGCGAAGTGCAGGACGCGGTGACCTTCGAGGAGTTCAAGGAGCTCGACGACTTCATCGACAAGCACCGTGACGAGGTCACGTCTGGGATGCTGACCGAGCACTTCGGCTGGTTCATCGAGGCCACCGAGGCCTGCCCGGGCTGATCCCCCCTCGGGTCGATCAGTCAGACCGACCCGACCTCCGAACCGCCTCTCAACTGGCCCGGACGGGGAGCCCGACGCGGGCCGTGGGATTGGCCCACTCGGGCCACCGGTCGCGACTCTTTGCGGCCAGCTTGTGCATCAGGGCGATGGCTCCCGGGTCGCTGTCGCCCGGTCGTCCCTCGATCACCCCTTCGGCCAGCATTTGCATGATGACCTGGCGCCCCAGCTCGGTGCGGACGATGGTCAGCGTCCAGTCGTTGTTCTCGCCGATCCCGCCGGTGGAGATGTCGGCGTGCTCGGCGGCGAAGTCGGGACAGTGGTTGCAGCCCTCGCGTGTCCAGGCGTGACACTCCTTGAGGTTGACCTCGTGGTAGTCGCCATTGCGCATCCAGATCTGAAACACGCCCTTGATGTTCATCTTGACCATGTCCTCCCTGCGGAGGCGGTACTTGGCCCAGAACAGCTCGTCGAAGATGCTGTCGTCGAACGACTTGGAGCACAGCAGGCCGATGTTGAGCTTGATCGGCTTGCCGGCCTTGCCGACCTTGCGGTGCCACATGACGGGACCGATGGACGTCTGACAACTCATGCCGACCAGAGCCAGCGAAGAGAGGCCCCGGTCGATGGCCTCGGGCAGGGCCAGGGTGTTGGCCGAGTAGGTGTAGCGGCTGCCGGCGCCGGCTAGCACCGAGTCCCGGTCGGTGGCCACCGCGGGGACGGCCTTCCAGCTACTGGAGCCGTCGGGCCCCCCTGGCTCTAGGTGGCTGGTCAGGGCACCGTCGATGACCCCGTTCTCGAGGCACCAGATGAGGATGGCCGACACCAGGCCGCCATCCTGGCCCTGGGCGTGGACGGTTGCATCGCTGGCTCGGGTGAGGATGACGTCCTTGTAGACGCCGGACATTTCGTCGGGTCGGCGGGTCCGGGCGAACAGGTGCTGGTCCGCCTCGGTCTCCCAGTCTCGAAACCGGGGGCAGGCCCGGGTACAGGAGGTACAGCCCTTCTGGCCGTGGACGCAGTCGTCGAGGCCAGCCTCCTCCTCGAGGTGGAAGGGACGGTACTTCCCGGGTTCGTGCTCATAGCCGATGACGTCGTGCGGGCAGGCGATCACGCAGCCGGCGCAGCCGGTGCACAGGCCGGAGGTGATGACCTCCTCGTGGAGTTCCTTCCACTGGAACGACCATTTCTTGCGGGGTTCGGCCATCGCCGCCGACCCTAGCCGGGGCCCTTTCGACTCCCTTCCCAGGCGGCTTCGAAGGGGATCTGCTCGGCGCTCTTCCCGGAGAGGGGCTGGATGGGTTGCGTTCCCGCGCCGTCGGTCGACGTGGATGCCGTGTTCACTCACAGGTGGACTTTGGACCAGACGCCGGAGGCCTATGTGGCGTTCGACGCGGCGATCGGCGCCAAGGCAGTCATCCTCCCCAACGGATGACCGGATGGTGGTCCGGCCTCAGGCCTGGGCGTCGCGGACGGCTATCCAGGCCATGACCTCGGAGGCGAAGCGGCCGACGTCGTAGACGTCCTCCTCGCTCGCCCATCGGCCGTCGCCACCCCACGTGAGCACGGCCAGGTTCCAAGGCTCATGGACGCTGCCGTCGCCGGGATCGCGGAGTCGATTGCCGAACCGGGCCACCACGACGCCCCGTTGCTCGTCGACGACGTGCCAGTGGACGGGGAAGGCCACCATGTCGGCGCCAGGCGAGGTGGCCATGGTCGACGACATCCACTCCAGGATGGCCGCCCGTCCGAGGAACTCACCGTAGGTGGGCTCCACCAGGCGGGCGTCGTCGGTGTACATCTCCGACCAGGAGGTCCAGTCGCCGGTCTTGGCGGCCTCGTTGGCACGGCGCACGAACTCGGCGAACGTCGCCTCCAACTCGGACCGGGTGGCGGGCGGGGGAACGTTCGGGGTACGGGACATGTGGCGCCCCTGACAGGACTCGAACCTGTGCACACGGCTCCGGAGGCCGATGCTCTATCCGCTGAGCTACAGGGGCTGGAACGGGTCAGGCTACCGGGGGTGACCTGTTGCCGGTCGGGGGTTCGGCGGGGCGGTCCGGACCCCGGCACTCAGCCGCGCCGGAAGATCGCCGAGTGGACGAGGTGGCCGTCCAGCGTGAGGGCGTGGCCCGCCACCCGCTCGGCATCGACGTAGTGCTCGGTGCCGAGCCCCAGGCCGTCGGTGTCGGAGGATGGGGCGTTGACGAAGCGGCGAAGAAGCCTCATGGCACCGGTGGCCGAGCGGTCGCCGCCGGCAGTCGGGTTCTCGAGCAGGTGCGAGCGCACCAACGGTCCCCAGTGGGCGGCCAACAGGTCCGGGGTGCCGAACACCTCTGCGGCCACGGCCCGCCAACCATGGGCCACGACCACGCCACACTGGCCGACTAGTGGCCCCCGGGTCATCAGGTCGTCGACGACGGCGGCCAGACCGTCGTCGCGCTGGAAGACCTGGTCAGCGTCGGCCACCGCACCGGTCGGCGACGAGGCACAGAGGCTGTTCATCTCACGCTCGATGCTGTTCCAGACCGCCCCCTGATCGCCGCTGTAGGCGCCGGTCAGTTGGAGCGACCGGTTGACGCTTCGCTGCTTGGTGCGCCGCACCCGGCGTGGCGTGAAGGTGGAGTACGACTCGAAGGCCCGCTTGTCGCCCCAGCGGCCTACCTCGAGGCAGGAGACGGGGATCTCGAGCGTGGCGCCCGGTGGCACCAGCACGCTGGTGTTGGCCGTGCGGTTCTGGCGGCCCCCCACGAACTGCTCGCCCTCGACGACGAGGATCGGCCGGTCGGTGGGGTTGGTGACCACCAGTTGCGGCACCTCGGCGTCGGGGAGTTCGTCGATGACCAGGCCGGAGTTGCGGCCGGTGGCGATCGTCGGCAGGGCATTGCCCGGCAGGTACACGGGGTACAGGGAGATGCCCCGGCGGGTGATGGGCGGGCCGATGGGAGCGCTTTCAAGGACGCTGGTCGTCATGTTTGGTTCCTCTCTTCGTGGTCCTGCCCGGTCGCAGACTGGGTTCGTCTCGGGCCTGGTGGTGGTTTCGGGTGGGAGGGGGGTTGGAACGGCCGGACCCGTTGGCCCGGCCGTCCCGACCCCCGGAAAAGCCCGGTCCGGTCAGTCGTCGACGTCCTGATCCTGGAGGGCCTCCTCGGCGAGCTTGCGGCCCTCGAAGAAGACCCGGTTCTCCACATGGCGCTGCATGCGGGGCTTGGCCCGGTAGCTGGACGTGCCTCGGGAGAACTCGGCGAAGGAACTGCGCACGCTTTGCGGGGTGGCGGCGAAGTCCTGGACGCTCCCGTCGGCGAACCCGAGTCCGCCACCGGTGGAGTAGGAATCCTGGTTGGCGCCCATGAAGACGAAGGTCCAACCCCCGTCGTCCTGGCGCTCCTTGACCATCTCGAACACGCGGGCCCGGTCGAAGCGGATCGATGCGTTCTCGAGGCCGTCGGTGAACACCAGGACCAACTGGTCCTCGGCCGGCCTGCCCGACTCGTTCCGGCGGGCGATTCGGCGGTCGGCCGTCTCGATGAGGGTGCCGAGAGCGTCGTACAGGGGGGTTACGCCGCGGGCCCCATAGGTGGAGGTGGTGAGCTTGGGGACGTTGCCGATGCGCTTCGCATCGACCACGACCTCGAAGGGATCGTGGCCGTCGAACAGGACGACCGACATCCGGGCCTTCCCGGGCTTGGCCTGCTGCTCGGCCAGGAACTGGTTGAAGCCGCCGATGAGGTCGTGGGTCAGGTGCTGCATCGAGCCGGACCGGTCGAGCAGGAACCACACCTTGGTCCGGTCGTGGTCGGCTCCGGCCGCTGCCGCCGCCTCGGCGTCGGACAGGGCGGACTGGAGGGAGGCCACGTCGAAGCCGTCGGGGGCGTCGGCGATGAGACGGCGGAGTCTGTCGAGGTAGTCAGAGGTCTGCATTGGGCGTTTCCTGGTCCTTCCGAAGCCACTCGACTTCGTCGCTGATGGGGTCTCTTGCTTTGTTTGTACGGGCCGGGTGTGACAGGCAGGGTGGAGCCATAGATATCACAGAGACAATATCCTAGCAGGGAGTACTTGCCATGACAACATGAAATCGATGTAGCCTTATCGCCATGACGGGCAACGCTGACAGGACTCCCCTCCACCGGACCGGCGAGCAGCCGTCCGAACAGGCCTTCCTAGACAGTTATGACTTCCGGGACCACCCGCCCTTCGCGGTCACCGTGGACGTCGTGGTCTTCACCGTCCGCGACGGAGCGCTCCATGTGGCTGTCATCGAGCGCAACGAGCCGCCGTTCATCGGGCGCTGGGCCCTTCCAGGAGGTTTCGTGCGACCGGACGAGGACCTAGCCGAGGCTGCCCGTCGAGAGCTCGCCGAGGAGACCAAGATCCGGTTGGTTCCCGACCACCTGGAACAGCTCCGCGCGTACGGCCGCCCGGACCGCGACCCACGCCGAGGAAGGCCGGAGCACCCTGGTCGGATCGTGACCGTCGCCTTCTGGGCGATCATGGCCGAACCGCCTGAGATCCGAGGTGGAGGCGACGCGGCCGACGCCCGGTTCGTCCCGGTGGCCGACATCCTCCGGGGAGATCTCAAGTTGGCCTTCGACCATCGCGAGATCATCGAGGACGCCCACCAGCGGGCCAGCGACCGCCTCGAGTACACGACCGACGCCGCCCGCTACTGCCCGCCGGAGTTCACCATCAGCCAACTACGGCAGGTCTACGAGGCCGTCTGGGAGACCGAGTTGGACCACGGGAACTTCCAGCGGAAGGTCCGCTCCGAGGGGTTCCTCGTCGCCCTCGACAAGCAGGTTCCCTCCGGTGAGTCAGGGGGCCGGCCAGCGGCCCTCTTCTCGTCGCCGGAGACCCGCCTCCTCCAACAACCCCTCACCTCAGGTCGACCCACTGCGAAGAGGCAACCGGAGCGGTCAGACGCCGATGGCTACCCGGCATGGCTTTCCGGCGAACGGTCACGCCCACGGGTGGCTGCTGCGGACCCCGATCCCATCGGCGATCCCGTGGCAGAAACCGACTGACTGGAACCACCGGCGGACGCCTCCTACCGTGGTTGTCCGACGGCACCGCCAGTGGTCTAGGAGGACGAGATGGGCGAGACGGTCGAGTTTCCAGTGAACGGCACCACGGCGGGTGGCTACGTAGCCGTCCCCGACTCGAGTGGTGGCCCGGGTGTGCTGGTTCTCCAGGAGTGGTGGGGCCTCGTCCCACAGATCAAGGGAGTGTGCGACCGCCTGGCCATGGAGGGCTTCGTAGCACTGGCTCCGGACCTATATCACGGCGAGATGGCCACCCACACCGAGATGGACAAGGCCGGCGAACTCATGACCATGCTGCCGCCCGACCGCGCGGCCCGGGACATGTCGGGTGCCATCGACCACCTGCTGGCCCACGAGGCCACCACCGGCAGTGCCGTCGGTGTGGTTGGCTTCTGCATGGGCGGGATGCTCTCGCTGACAATCACCGCCCTCGAGGGCGACCGGGTAGCCGCTGCCGCACCCTTCTACGGGGCGCCGCTGGGCGACGCCGCGCCCGACTGGTCCGGCCTGACCGCCGTGGTCGAGGGCCACATGGCGTCGAACGACGACTTCTTCCCGGCCGACGCCGTGGTCGCCCTAGGCGAGGACCTGCGAGGCATGGGCAAGGACGTGACTTTCCACGTCTACCCGGACACCGGACACCCGTTCGCCAACGAGGACGATCCATTCGGGACCTACGACGAGGAGGCGGCGGCCACCGCTTGGTCGCGCACCCTCGCCCTCTTCCGAACCCACCTGTAGGGCCCAGGTATCCCGAGCGGGGCGTGCCGGACCTTTCAGGAAGAGTTCCGGCCGAGGCCGGTCAGGTCGGCCAGGACCGCCAGATTGCGGTCCTCATCGTCGTTCCCGGTACGCGCCGCGCCGCGAATGATCCGTCGCCGCACGGCGGCCGACACCGTGTCGATTGCCAACACCATGGCGATGGTCATCATCAGCACCGCCCCGGCAGCCGCGAAGTTCCGGAACACCAACTGAGAGACCAGTTCCGCCCCCACCCCGCCGGCCCCGATCATCCCCAGGACCGTCGACGCCCGAACGTTGATCTCGAAGCGGAATAGCCAGTGCGAGGTCACCACCGGCAGCACCTGGGGGAGCACCCCCCATCGCATCCCCGACACCCATCGGCCGCCGGTCGCCGCCACCGCTTCCAACGGGCCGTCGTCCACGCTTTCGATGGCCTCCGCCGTCCACTTGCCGAGCGTGCCCACCGAGTGCAAGCCGATGGCCAGGGCCCCGGCCCACGGTCCCAGCCCGGTCACCGGGATGAGGATCACGGCCAGGATCAACTCGGGGACGGCCCGGATCACGTTGAACAGCTGGCGGACAGGCACCCGGACTGCCAACGGCGCCACGTTGGTGGCCGCCAGGAAGGCCAGAGGGAACGACAGCACGGCTCCGATCAGGGTGCCGATCCACGCGATGTGGACCGACTCGAGGACCTTGGCCGGCACGCCACGGTCAATCGCCTCTCCGAAGGCCGGCGGCACCATCTGACGGAAGATGGACCAAGCGTCTCCCGGCGCCCGCAGTAGCCGGTCCATTCCGATCTCGAGCCCGGAGGCCGACCAGGCAACGGCGACGACGAGGGCCACGGCGGCGATCCAGCGTCGCCCCGTCCGCTGCGGCCGGACCGGCCGGTCCGACGACGCGGGGCCCCCGGGAAGAGGTTCTGCCACCTCGGTGGGCGTCCGGTCGGCCATCAGACCAACCGCTTCCGGATGGCCACGCTGATCTGCTCGATCACGAACACCACCACGAACACGATCACCAAGACGCCCAGCACCCGATCGAAGCGGAAGTACTGCCTCTGGGCCTCCACCACCCGGCCGATGCCGCCGGCACCGACTAGGCCGAGGACCACCGAGGCGCGGATGTTCAACTCGAACACGTACAGGCCGTAGGCCACGTACTCCGGCAGCACCGTCGGCAGCACGCCGGTGCGGACCACCGGGACGTGCCGCCCGCCCGCCGCCCGGGCCGCCTCCAGTGGGCGGGGGTCGGCGCCGTCCACCGTCTCGCTGAACAGCTTGACCATCACGGCCAGGGAGAAGACCGACAGGGCCCACGACCCGGCGAAGGCGCCGATGCCCACCGCGGTGACCAGCAGCTTGGCCCAGAACAGGTCGGGGACGGCTCGCACCACGTTCATCACAGACCGACTCACCACAAGCACCACCCGGTTGGGTGTTGTCAGCGGCGACATGACGAAGGCCATCGGCAGGGCTAGCGCGCATCCGATGAGCGTCGACACGATGGCGATCTGGAACGTCTCCACCAGGGGGTCGAGCACGTTGTGGCGGTCCAGCACCCAGTCCCAAGGGATGGGCCAGAACTTGTCCCACAGCGGGTTGGTCCAGACGGTCCAGAACGTCGAGAGGTCGAAGCCCACCGTGTGGCCGGCCACGACTGTGTAGGTGGCCAGCACCGCGGCGACAGCCCAGGTCCGGGCCCGGGCCCTCGGCCGGGCTGGCCGGCTGGACGTCGGTGGACCGCCGGCCATCACCCCTCGATCAACAAGTCGTCGTCGGTGATGGCCCGTCCGTAGATCTCCCGGAAGGTGTCGTCGGTGACGTCGCCGATGTCGCCGTCGAACACCACCTCGCCCTCCCGCAGGCCTACCAGCCGTTGTCCGTACTCCCGCGCCAGGTCGAGGAAGTGGAGGTTCACCAACGTCGTAATGCCCATCTCGCGGTTGATGCGTTGGAGGTCGCCCATGACCTGGCGGCTGGTCACCGGATCGAGGGCGGCCACCGGTTCGTCGGCCAGCACCAATGACGGCTCCTGGGCCAAGGCCCGGGCTATGCCGACCCGCTGCTGCTGGCCGCCCGACAGGTCTGCGGCCCGCACGTAGGCCTTCTCCACGATTCCCACCCGCTCCAGGGCGACCATGGCCGCCTCACGGTCGGCAGCCGGCCACAGGCCGAGGGTGGAACGCCAGGCGGGCACCCGGGACAGGCGACCCATGAGCACGTTGTTCACGACTGTCGTGCGGGTGGCCAGGTTGAACGTCTGGAAGATCATCCCGACGCGCGACCGAACCGTGCGCAACTCTGACGTCGAAGCACCAACCACTTCGGTGCCGTCGACCGTGATCGAACCCTCGGTGGCCGGGACGAGGCCGTTCAGCGCCCGCAGCAGGGTGCTCTTGCCCGCCCCGGAGAGGCCGACGACCACGACGAACTCGCCGTCGTCGATCGACAGGTCAACGTTGCGCAGGGCCCGGACGCCGCCCCGGTAGGTCACCGAGACGTCGCGAAACTCGATCACCGGGTCGGGTCCGGGCGCTCTGCGTCGATCGTGGTCGTGGATCCTCCGGTGGTCAGCCCAGGGGCTCGGTGATGCCCAGAGCCTCGGCGGCCGCGCGGACCACGTCGAAGTCTGAGTCGACGGCCCGGCGGATCGAGGTCCAGCCGTACATCTCGTCGAACACCGCCTCGCCCTCCTCGGTCTCCAGGTAGGCGTGGATGGCCTCGTAGATGGCCGTCTGCAGCGAGTCGGGCAGCAGCGAACTGGCCGCCACCACGTCGTTGGGCACCTCGTCGGTGATGTTGAAGACGATCACCTTGTCGCCCACGTCGACCTTCTCCTTGCGCAACGTGCGCCGGGCGTCGTCGTACGACAGGCCGATGTCGGCGTCGCCGTTGTAGACCGCCACCACGGCACCGTCGTGGCCACCGGTGAAGATCGGAGTGATATCGCTCTCCGGGTCGATTCCCGCCTCGATGAGTTGCAGGGCCGGGAACAGGTAGCCGGATGTCGACGACTCCGAGGTGAACGCCACAGTCTTGCCCTTCACCTTGGACAGGTCGGCCATGCACGACATGCCGGGGGAGACGTCTCCGGCGTCCACCGACTCGCCGAGGGCCTTCCCGGAGTCGCCGAAGTACACGCCGACCTGCAAGGCGACGGCGTCAAGCGCACCGACCTGGGTCACGCCGTCATCGGAGTTCTCTAGCGCGGTTCCGGACTCGGGCGCCATGTCGCACAGCGACGGGTCGTTGGTCATCCACTGGCCGTGGTACGTCGGTGAGCCGTAGCGGACGGCCTGGATCAACACCTCCATGTTGCCGAACTGCTGCTGGGCCAGCACGTAGCCGAACGGTCCGAATGCGCCGAGGTCGGCGGTGCCGGTGCCCATGGCCGTGACCAGGCCGGTGTAGTCGGTGGTGACCACGCCCTCTACCTCGATGCCCAGAGCGTTGGAGAGCACGTCCATGAACGGCTGGATGTCGTCCTGGAGCTTCTCCTGCTCGGAGCTGGGTACGAAGCCGAAGGTGATCCTTTCGGGCCAGGTGCCGTCGCCGGCAGCCTGGCCGTCGTCGTCAGAGCAGGCCCCAGCGACCAGGACCAGTGCCAGCAGTGTGGCGAGCAGTGTGCGGATTCTCATCGGTTCCTCCCGTTCGCGGCGGGCCCTGCGGTCCACCGATCACGCGACCGTAGCGAACGCGCGCGGTCCAAGTCCCCAAAGGCCGGTCTCGTCGTCCATGACGGGACCAGGAGGCAGGGGCGGGCCCCTAGGGTGCGGCGATGTCGGATGGCCGGTCGCAGGACCCCAGCGCAGGCGCCGACGTCGGGGGCCGGTCGGGGCTGGGTCGCGTTTCCGCGGTAGGCGCCGTCCTGTGCTGGTCGGGTGGCAACGTGATCGTGGCCCAGTTCGACATGCCCGGCATGGCCATCGCTTTCTGGCGGCTCGTGATCGGGTCCGTCGTCTACGGGGCCATCCTCTATGCGTCAGGTCGTCGCATCACCCGGGCCAACGTGCGCCTCGCCATCCCGGTGGCGGTTGTGTTCGCCCTCGAACTGGGCCTGTTCTTCACCTCGTTGCACCACACGAGCGTGGCCAACGCCACCATCATCGGCAGTCTCCAGACCATCGTCCTACTGGCTGTGGCCGCTCGCAGATACCGGGAGCGGATCGGGTTGTGGCTGGCCGGCCTGGGCGGCATCGCCCTGGTCGGCGTGGTTGTCGTGGTCCTGGGTGGCGACTCGGCCGACGGGACCGGCCTGAGCCTTCGGGGGGACCTGCTGGCCGTGGCGGCCATGGTCTTCTTCTCCGTCTACTTCGTGCTGGTCAAGGAGGTGCGGTCCCGGATCGACACCTTCACCCTGCAGACGGCGATCATGGCCATCGGGGCCGTGGTCCTCCTGCCGTTCGCCGCGATCGACGCCGGGCAGGTGGTGCCGACGTTCCCGTCGTGGTCTCAGTGGGGCTGGTTGGCTCTGCTGCTGGCCATCCCGGGGACCGGCCACTTCCTCATGAACTGGGCCCACCTGCACGTGACCCTGTCCCTGGCCGGAATGCTCACGCTGGCCGTCCCGGTGCTGTCGACCTTCGGCGCCTGGCTGTTCCTCGACCAGCGGCTGTCCTCGGCACAGGCGTTGGGCATGGCCGTGGTGCTGGCCAGCCTCGTGTTGGTGGTGCGTCGCGACGCCCGCCTGCAGGCCAAGTCGACGGGCTGACCGCCGTCGGCTCAGTCTCGGGCGCTCTCCTCCGCGGCTAGCAGCGCGGCGCCGACGGCCCCGGCGTCGTCGCCAAGCTCGGCAAGTCGCACCTCGACCGGCTCCCGATGGGCGGCACCCAGGAGGACTTCGCCGAGGCACCGCTCGACGCCGGCCCGCAGAGGCTCGCCGATGGCCGACACCCCACCGCCGATGGCCACCCGGGCCAGATCCAGGACCTGAACCAGATTGGCCATCCCGAGGGCGACTTCCCCGCAGTAGCCATCGAGCACGTCGGCCGGAAGGCTCCGGTCAGCTGCCGGGCCGCCGACCAGGCGGTCCAGAGCGGTGCCAGCGGCGAAGTGCTCCCAGGGTCCGACCTGACCGGTGTGGTGGGTGGGGCCGTCGCGGTCCACGACCATGTGGCCCGATTCCCCGGCGAATCCTTCGGCACCCCTCAGCAGTCGACCGTCGACCACGAACCCGGTCCCGATTCCGGTCCCCAGCGTCACCAAGGCGAAGTCGTCGACGCCCCGGCCGGCGCCCAGACGGTGCTCGGCCAGGGTGGCGCAGGTGGCGTCGTTTCCCATGGCAACCGGTAGGCCGACCGACCGTTCCACCTCGGGGCCGAGGGGGTACTCGACCACGTCGGGCAGGTTGGGGGAGTAGCGCAGCGTGCCCGACCGGTGGGCCAGGCCGGCCACTCCGATGCCGACCGCGGCGACTTCGTGACCACGGGTCCGCAGCTCGTCGACCAGTCTGGAGATTGTGGCGGCCAGGGTCGGGCCGTCGCCCGCGCTGGACCCCCGGACCCGGTCGAGGACGGAGCCGCTTCCGGGATCCACGATGAGCGCCCGGGCGTTGGTGCCCCCGACGTCGACCCCCACAACTAGGTCGTCGGCGATCACGGGCGGGAACGTACCATCGGCCGGTGGAATGGACCCAGCGTGTCGCAGGTTCGGCCAGAGGCCCGTCGTGAGGGCGGCGGTCCTGCACGCTGTCGGCGAACTGGCCGTCGAGGATGTCGAGTTGGACGACCCGATGCCCCATGAGGTGGTCGTCCGCACCGCAGCCTGTGGGGTGTGCCGCAGCGACCTGCACTTCGTGGACGGCCACTACGCCACCGGGTTCCCGGTGGTCCCCGGTCACGAGGCGGCTGGCGTGGTCGAGGCGGTCGGTTCCGCGGTCACCGACGTCCGAACCGGCGATCCGGTCATCGCCTGCATGTCGGTGTTCTGCGGTCGGTGCACCCACTGCACCGAAGGCCGACCGGTGCTGTGCAAGAGCCCCGATGTGCGGCGCGGCCCGGACGATCCACCCCGGATCCGCCTGGCCGGCGAGCCGGCCGTGCAGCTCTACGAGCTAGGGGCCTATGCCGAGCGAATGCTGGTCCACGAGAGCGCCCTGGTGGCTATCCGTCCCGACATGCCCCTGGATCGTGCGGCCCTCCTCGGCTGCGCCGTGACCACCGGCTTCGGGGCGGTGGTCAACACGGCGAAGGTGCCGGCGGGCGCCACCGTGGTCGTCATCGGCTGCGGTGGGGTGGGCCTCTCGGCGGTCAACGGGGCGGCCATCGTGGGCGCCGAGCGGGTCATCGCCGTCGACGTTCAAGCCGCCAAGCTCGAGCAGGCCCTAGAGGTCGGCGCCACCGACGTGGTCGACGCCTCTTCGGTGGACCCGGTCGAGGCCGTCCTCGAGTTGACCGGCGGGGGTGCCGGGTACACCTTCGAGGCGCTCGGTCGTCGGGAGACTGCCGAGCAGGCCTTCCAGATGCTGCCGCCGGGAGGGGTGGCGACGGTGGTCGGCATGGTGCCCTACGGGCAGATGATGGAGGTCCACGCCGCCGACCTGCTCGACGAGAAGGTCCTTCAGGGCTCCAACATGGGTTCCAACCGGTTCCGGATCGACATGCCATGGTACGTAGACCTCTACCTAGAGGGCCGCCTCCACCTTGACGTGATTGCCACCGAGCGCATCGACCTTGGCGGGCTGGCCGGCGCCTTTGACGAGATGCGGACCGGCGCCACCGGCCGCTCCATCGTCACATTCGGCCAAGCCGACCCGACAGTCTCCGGACCTCCACCGGTCAGCTGAGCAGGTCCGCCTCGAACGGAAAGTCGCTGAGCAGCTCGGTACCCGACTCGGTGACCAGCACCTGTTCTTCCAGCTTGACCCCCTCGGCACCGCCCTCGGCCCCGATGTAGGACTCCACGCAGAGGGTCATGCCGGGTTCGATCAGCCCGTCGTAGCCCGAGGCCTCGAAGTCGTGCCGGTGGTACAGGTAGGGGTACTCGCCGGTCATCCCCACACCGTGCGATGACAGGTAGTAGCGCTGGGCGGCGAACTCGTCAGGGATGTCCCACGCCCGCTCGGCGTACTCCCGGAACGTCACCCCGGGTCCGATGATCGACATGTTGTGGTGGACCTGCTCGTGGGCGAGGCCGTACAGCCGCCGCTGAGCGGCGGTGGGGGTGTCGGGACCGGCGTGGAAGGTGCGGGAGAAGTCGGAGTAGTAGCCGTGGCAGCCCACCACGTCGGTGTCCAGCGCCACCAGGGCGTTTGGCGCTATGAGGACGTCACCGGTCTCCTGGAACCACGGATTGGTTCGATTGCCGGCGGTCATCAGCCGAGTCTCTACGTAGTCGCCTCCCTCGGCGACCACCACCCGGTGCAACTCGGCCCACAACTGGTTCTCGGTCAGGCCCGGCCGAATGGCGTCGCGCAGGGCGTGGACCGCCCTTTCGGTGGCCCGCAGGCTCTCCCGGATGCAGAGCAACTCCTGAGGCCCTTTGATGGCCCGGGCCCGTTCGACGGGGGCCTGGGCGTCGACGATGCGGAAGCCGGCTCCCGCGAGAGCGGTGGAGGCACCGTGGTTGATGCGCTCCAAGCCCACCGTGGCGCCGTAGCCCACCACCTCGCGCAGCAGTTCAGCGATCTCGGCGGCCCAGCGTCTTTCCACCTCGTCGATGGCCGGGCCGGCGGCCACGAAGCTGGCCGTGGTGGCCGGCCGGACCTCGTCGATGGTCGACAGTCCGGTGGCCAGGTGGTGGGCTCCGGTGAACTCGAACAGCACCACCGGTCCATCGACGGGCAGGAACAGGTAGCGGGACGGGTTCCGCTGATGGAAGACCTGCATGTTGCGGGCCCCGGTGGCGTACCGGACGTTGACCGGGTCGAACAGCAGGCAGGCGTCGACGCCGTGGTCGACCATGCGGGCCCGCAGCCGGTCCCGTCGGTCGTGGATCAGCGCCTCCCATTCGATGGGTTGCGGCTCCATAGGCGTCAGGGCTCGGGACACGGCGCGCAGAATACGCACCCGGGCCGAGGCGGGGGGCGCCGGTAGCATCGGAGGATTCCCCGGGCTCCGACGGTCGGACCCGCCCCAGCCCGACGAACCGAGCCCACCGGAGCAGCCCGCCATGGACGTGCGTGACACCCTCACCGACGCCATCCGCGGCGCCCTCGGTGTCCTTGGCGTGGATCCCATCCCCGAGGTCGTCCAACTTGAGCGCCCGGCCAGTACCGAGCACGGCGACTGGTCCACCAACGTGGCCCTGGCCTCGGCCAAGGCGGCGGGTCGCAACCCCCGGGAGCTGGGCACCGAGCTGGCCGCGCACCTGACGGCTGAGCCTCCGCCGCACGTGGTGGACGTCGAGGTAGCCGGGCCCGGCTTCGTCAACTTCCGGCTGGCCGACACGTGGCTGCACGACGTCCTGGCCGAGGTCGTCGAGGCGGGCGAGGTCGGCTACGCCCGCCACGACACCGGTGCCGGCACCTCGGTCATCGTCGAGTTCGTCAGTGCCAACCCCACCGGTCCGCTGCACGCCGGCCACGGTCGGGGAGCCTGCTACGGCGACTCGATGGCCCGCCTCTACGAGCGGTGCGGCTACGACGTGGTCCGCGAGTTCTACATCAACGACCGCGGCCTCCAGATGCAGAACTTCGGTGCCTCGCTGGCCGCCCGGGCCGCCGGCGACGACGTGCCCGAAGACGGCTATCACGGGCAGTACGTCGTGGACTGGGCAAAGGAGATGCCCGTCGACGTCGACCCGCTGGAGTGGGGCTACGAACGTGCACTGGCCGCCCACCGGGCCGTCCTGGAAGACCTTTCCATCCACTTCGACTCGTGGTTCAGCGAGCGGTCGATGATCGCCTCGGGCGCCATCGACGCGACCCTGGCCGACCTGCGGACCGCCGGCGCCGTCTACGACGAGGACGGGGCGATCTGGCTACGCAGCACCGACCACGGCGACGACAAGGACCGCGTGCTGGTCAAGGGCGACGGAGAGCCCACCTACCTCATGCCCGACGTGGCCTACCACCGTGACAAGTTCGCCCGCGCCGACCGCCTGGTGAACGTGTTCGGCGCCGACCATCACGGCTACGTAGCCCGGATGCACGCCGCGATGGCCCTGCTCGGCCACGACACCGCCGGGCTCCAGATCGCCATTACCCAACTGGTGGCCCTGCTGCGCGACGGGAAGGAGGTCCGGCTGTCCAAGCGGACCGGCGAGATGGTGGAGCTCGCCGAGGTGGTCGACGAGGTAGGCGCCGACGCTGCCCGCTTCACCTACCTCCTGCAGTCGGTCGACTCTCCCCAGACCTTCGACCTGGACCTCGTGGCCAGCCAGGTCAACGAGAACCCCGTCTTCTACGTGCAGTACGCGCACGCCCGCATCCACCAGGTGGTCCGCCGAGCCGGCGAGGTCGGCGTGGACCGGGGTCGACTAGCCGACGCGGACCTATCGTTGCTGTCGCACCCCCGTGAGCTCGAGGTCCTTCGGGCGTTGCACGAGCTTCCTGACACCGTCGACCGGGCCTGCCGGGAACGGGCTCCGCACCAGGTCACCACCTGGGTGCGCGACCTGGCGGCATCGTTCCACGGCTTCTACCACGACTGCCGGGTACTGGGCGACGGGGTCGACCCGGCACTCTCGGTGGCCCGCCTGTGGTTGGTCGAGTCGGCCCGGATCGGCCTCGCCGTGGCTCTGGATCTGCTCGGCGTGGGAGCCCCCACCGAGATGTGGCGCGACGACCTCGGATCGGACGGGCCCGGGCTGGAAGGCGACGCCTGACATGGCTGGGCCCCTGCCCCTCGGGCTGCTGCCCGACACGTCGGTCATCGGTGGCGATGGCCGCCTCTCGGTCGGCGGGTGCGACCTAGTCGACCTCGCCGACCAGTTCGGCACACCCCTCTTCGTCTACGACGAGGTCCACTTGAGGGCCCGCTGTGGCGAGGCAGTGGCGGCCTTCGGCGACGGCGTGGCCTACGCCTCGAAGGCGTTCCTCTGTGGCGCCATGGCCCGCCTGGCCCACGAGGAGGGCATGCACCTCGACGTGTCCACCGGCGGCGAACTGTCTGTGGCCCGCAGGGCCGGGGTGCCCGGCGATCGCCTGGTGCTGCACGGCAACAACAAGAGCGACCTCGAACTGGCCATGGCCGTCGAGGAGGGCGTGGGCCGGATCGTCGTCGACTCGTTCGACGAGTTGGACCGCCTCGACGCCCTGACCGTCGCCACCGGGTCCCGTCCCCGGGTGCTACTGCGCATCACCCCCGGCGTGGAGGCCCACACACACGAGTTCGTGACCACCGGTCAGGACGACTCCAAATTCGGCTTCACCGTGTCGACCGGCCTCGCCGCCGCGGCCGTCGAACGGGCCGCCGCGTCGTCATCGGTCGAGTTGGTCGGGCTCCACGCCCACATCGGCAGCCAGGTGTTCGAGGTGGGTGCCTTCGCCCGGGCCGTCGAGGTACTGGCCGCGTTCGCCGCGCCATTCGGCCTGCCCGAGTTGTCGGTGGGCGGGGGCCTCGGCGTGCCATACGTGGAGGGAGAGTCGGCACCCACCATCGCCGAGTGGGCGGCCGGGATCCGGGCCGTTTGCGACGCCGCCGGCGTCACCGCCCGCGTGTCGGCCGAACCGGGCCGGGCCATCGTGGCGGCCGCCGCGGTGACCCTCTACCGGGTGGGCACCGTCAAGGACCTGGCCGGCATCCGCACCTACGTGGCCGTCGACGGCGGAATGAGCGACAACCCCCGTCCAGTGCTCTACGGCTCGGGCTACGAGACGTTGCTGCCCCGGGCCGCGGCTGCCGAGCGGCCGCGGGCCGTCCGGGTGGTAGGCAAGCACTGCGAGTCCGGCGACCTGCTGGTTCGCGAGGGATGGGTGCCTGACGACCTGGTGGTCGGCGACGTGCTGGCCACCCCGGTCACCGGCGCCTCCGGGGTTTCGATGGGTTCCAACTACAACCACGTGCTGCGTCCCGCCGTGGTGTTCGTGGCCAACGGCGATGCCCGCCTGGTGGTGCGCCGGGAGACCTACGACGACCTCGTGGCCCGCGATCTGTTCACAGGGGGCGGTGCGGTCGAAACCGACGACTGACCGGCTGGGTCCGGGCGGTACCGTCATCGCCATGAACGCCCCTTCCGACGCTTCCGTGGCGTCCCCCAGTCCTGTGCGTGTGGGGCTGCTGGGTTGCGGCCATGTGGGCGCCGCCCTGGCCGCCCTGGTCGTCGAGCGCCGGTCCGAGGTGGCGCGGCGACGCGGCCTCGACCTCGAGATCACTCGAATCGCGGTGCGCAACACGGCCATTGACCGGGACGTGCCGTATGCCAGCGAGGCCTTCACCACCGACGCGTCAGCGGTCGTGGGCGACCCCGACGTGGACGTGGTGGTCGAGGTCATGGGCGGCATCGAGCCGGCCCGCGAACTAGTGGCCACCGCTCTGGCCGCTGGCAAGCCGGTGGTCACGGCCAACAAGGAGCTGCTGGCCAACCACGGCGCCGAGCTCTACGCCCTGGCCGAGGCCAACGGCGTTGACCTGCTGTTCGAGGCAGCGGTGGCCGGGGCCATCCCGATCATGCGGCCGCTACGCGAGTCGTTGGCCGCCGAGCCGATCACCCGGGTCATGGGCATCGTCAACGGCACCACCAACTTCATCCTCAGCCGGATGACCGACGACGGTGCCTCGTACGGCGATGCCCTGGCCGAGGCGCAGAGCCTCGGATACGCCGAGAGGGATCCGACGGCCGACGTGGAGGGCTACGACGCTGGAGCCAAGGCGGCCATCATCGCCACGGTGGCGTTCGGCGCTCGGGTGGTGGCCGGCGACGTGTACCACGAGGGCATTTCGGGCCTCACGGAGGCCGACATCGAGTTCGCCGCAGACCTGAAGCACTGCATCAAGCTGCTGGCCGTCGCCGAGCAGACCCTGGCCGACGACGGCGAGCCTCAGGTCGGGGTGCGGGTGCATCCCACGCTGGTGCCCCTCGACCACCCCCTGGCCTCGGTGAACGGCAGCTTCAACGCCGTGTTCGTAGAGGGCGCCGCCGCCGGCGATCTGATGTTGTACGGCCGTGGCGCGGGTGGCCGACCCACCGCCTCAGCAGTCCTCGGGGACCTGGTCGACGCCGCGGCCAACCTGGCCCGCGGCCACGGCGCCTCCATCGGCACGCTCGAGCGGGCCCGCATCGCCCAGATCGACGACGTGGTGTCGGCGTACTACCTGAACGTCGAGGTGGACGATCGCCCCGGTGTCCTAGCCGCGGTGGCCGCCGTGTTCGGCGAGCACGGTGTCTCGATCCGTTCTATGGAGCAGGAGGGCATGGGAAGCGAGGCCCGGCTGGTCTTCATCACCCACGGCGCCCGAGAGCGCGACGTCCGGGCCACGCTGCAAGACCTCCGTTCGTTGGAGGCCGTCCGGGCCGTGGGCAGCGTCCTCCGGGTCATCGGCGACTGACGGCCCCCGCACGGGAACGCAAGGGAATCGGACGCGACGACGTCATGCGGTACGTGAGCACTCGGGGGACCGCTCCCGTCCTCGACTTCGCCGACACGCTGCTGGCCGGCCTGGCCGACGACGGCGGCCTTTACGTCCCGGAGGCCTGGCCGATCCTCGGGTCTGGTGGGCACGGCGACTACGTCGAGACGGCGGTAGAGGTGATGTCGCCCTTCGTGGGCGCCGCCGTGGACAGCGACGCCTTCGCAGCCATGGTGGCCGATGCCTACGCCGACTTCGACCACTCCGACGTGACCCCGCTTGTCGAACTGTCAGACGGGATCCACCTCCTCGAGTTGTTCCATGGACCCACCCTGGCCTTTAAGGACGTGGCCCTCCAACTGGTCGGTCGCCTGTTCGACCACGAACTGTCGCGCCGCGGCGAGCGAGTGACCATCGTGGGAGCCACGTCCGGAGACACCGGCTCGGCGGCCATCGAGGCCTGCCGGGACCGCGAGGCGGTCGACATCGTGATCCTCCACCCAGCCGGGCGGGTGTCCGACGTCCAGCGTCGCCAGATGACCACCGTGGCGTCGCCCAACGTCCACAACGTGGCGATCGACGGCACGTTCGACGACTGCCAAGACCTGGTGAAGGCCATGTTCGCCGACCAGGCATTCCGCGATGAGGTGCGCCTGTCAGCCGTGAACTCCATCAACTGGGCCAGGGTCATGGCCCAGGTCGTCTACTACGTGGTGGCCGCCGAGCGGCTGGGGGGACGCCAGTCGGAGGTCGCCTTCTCAGTTCCCACGGGCAACTTCGGCAACGTGTTCGCCGACCACGTGGCCCGCCTGTCGGGCCTGGCGGTGCCGCAACTGGTGGTTGGCAGCAACACCAATGACATCCTCACCAGGTTCTTCGTCGACGGGTCCATGGACATCGCCGAGGTGGTACCCACCACCTCGCCCAGCATGGACATCCAAGTCTCGTCCAACCTCGAACGACTGTTATTCGAGATGGCGGACCGGGACGGAGCGGTGGTTGGTGCGCAGCTGGACGACTTCCGGGCCTCCGGAAGGTTCCGCCTTGATCCCGCCCAACACGGCGTGCTGGCCGATGGCTGGGCCGGGGCCCGCTTCGACGACGAGGAGGTCCGGGACTGCATCGGTGCCGAGGCCGACCGGTCGGGGATCGTCCTCGATCCGCACACCGCGGTCGGCGTGCTGGCCGCCCGGGCCTGCCGGCGCGACCCGGCGGTCCCCATGGTTGCCCTAGCCACCGCCCACCCGGCAAAGTTCCCCGACGCGGTAGAGGCGGCTACCGGCGTGCGGCCGAGCCTGCCCGAGCGTCTGGCCGGCCTGCACGAGCGACCCGAGCGCCTCGTAGGCCTGCCCAACGACCTAGTCGCGGTGCAGGACCACGTCCGAACGTGTCGTCGCCCGTGACGGCCTCTGCGAGGATGACCCGGTCATGACGTCCGCACGCAAGCACGTGATCTGCATCCCCGACGGCTGCGCCGACTTGCCGGTCCCCGAGTTGGACGGTCGGACGCCGATGGAGGCGGCCCACACTCCGGTGTTGGACGCGCTAGCGGCCCGGGCCGAGGTGGGGCGGGCCGCGGTGATCCCTGAGGGCATGCCGCCGGGCAGCGACGTGGGGAACATGGCAATCATGGGCTTCGACCCGGTCGAGTACCACACGGGCCGGGCGCCAATTGAGGTGGCGGCCATGGGCCGCACGCTGCGTCCCGACCAGACGGCCTTTCGCTGCAACCTGGTGGTGGTCCGCGACGGCGTGATGGTCGACTATGCGGGCGCAAACCCGACCAACGAGGAAGGCGCCGCGGTGGTGACCGCCCTGAACGAGCAGGTGGCGCCATCGTTCGAGGGCGTCGAGTTCCTCGCCGGGGTCGGCTTTCGCAACGCCATGATCGCCCCGCAGTCGTGGATCGACGCCGACTGCACCCCGCCCCACGACCTGTCCGGCGATCCCGTCGTGCTGCCCTCAGGTCCGGCGGCTGGCCCACTGGTCGAGGTGATGGAGGCCTCCGCCGGGGTCCTGGCCGGTTTCGATCTGGAGGCCAACCAGGCTTGGCTCTGGGGCCAAGGCTTCCAACCACAGGTCCCGTCGTTCCGCGACACCCACGGGGTCGAGGCGGGCCTAGTCACCGCCGTGGACCTAGTCCGGGGCATCGGGGTCCTGTCCGGCATGAAGATCTGCGACATTCCCGGGGCCACCGGCTGGTACGACACCGACTATGAGGGCAAGCGCGACGTGGCGTTGGCCGAACTGGCCGGCGGCCTGGACCTGTTCGTCATCCACGTGGAGGCCACTGACGAGGCCGGTCACGCCGGCGACGTGGCCGACAAGGTCGAGGCGCTCGAGAACTGGGACCGGCGGATCATGGCCGGCCTGGTCTCGGCGCTCGACGGGATGGGCCCGTGGCGACTGCTCATGCTGCCCGACCACGCCACGCCACTGACCACCCGCACCCACACCCCCGACCCGGTGCCCTACCTGCTGGTCGACTCCGAGGTGGACGGCCCCGGTGGGACGTTCACCGAGCCCGGTGTGGCCGGCTGCGAACCGGTTCCCGGACACTCGCTGATGGCCCGACTGCTGGCGCCCTGACCGACCCCTTCCGGACAACGTCCTAGCCGGCTGATTCACGTCCTGAACTGGGCAGACGCGTTCCGGTTGGGGGTCGTCAACCGGTGGGGCGTTGTGGTCCACCGGGCCTCTCGGTAGTGTGAGGGGGTCGTCGTGAGGACGTCGATATCCCGGGGGTACCTCCCTCCACCCTTCCGGAATCCACCACGTGGTCCGGGTCCTGCGGTAGGAATCGGAGGCTGGGACGTCGTCCACGACATCCCCTCCACACCGGAATCCCATGGAACGCCGGTTGGAGGAGTTGACCCCCGATCCGGGCCATTCGGCCCCCGAAGCCGATTCGACAGGATCGGCCTGAGAAGACAGAACAGGTGTTGTGAGCATGGACTCCACCCAACTGGACCGCGGAGCCCTCGAGGGCAAGGACCGCGACGAGCTGACCACGATCGCCACCGCTCTGGGCGGCAAGCCCGGTTCGCGGGCCCGCAAGGCGGAGATCGTCGACCTGATCCTCGACCTGGCCGGTGGGCCGGGTTCGAACGGTTCGAGCGCCAGCAATGGCGCGGTGGGGTCCCCAGCGTCGTCCACCGACGAGCCGGCCGCTGTGTCCCTCGACGAAGAGCCACCGGCCGAGTGGGAACTGGCCGAGGCCAAAGAGGCCGAGCAGGAGGACGTCGGGGTACCCGACGAGGCGGGCGATGACGCTGAGGCCGATGAGAGCGACTCGAACCAGGCCGACTCGAACCAGGGCGACTCGAACCGGGACGGCGACCGCCAGGGCCGGAACCAGCAGAACCGCCAAGGCCAGGGTCAGGGCCGGAACCAGCAGAACCGCGGCGACCGGAACCAGAACCAGGGGGACGGCGCCGAGCCCGGCAACCGCCGTCGCCGCCGCAGGGGCCAGCGGGACCAGGGGCCGGAAGAGCCATGGGATGGAGAACCGGTCGACGTCGACGGCTATCTCGACCTTCGCACCGAGGGCTACGGCTTCCTGCGCACCGGGGGCTTCAAGCCGTCCAAGAAGGACGCCTACGTCTCGGTCAAGCAGGTCCGCCAGCTTGGCCTGCGCAGCGGCGACCACCTCGTGGGCGCCTACCGACCGGCCAATCGCAGCGAGAAGAACCCCGCCCTACTCCGCGTCGACCAGGTGAACGGCCGTGACCCCGAGCAGGCCAAGGACCGGCCCCGCTTTGAGGACCTCACCCCGCTGTTTCCCGACGAGAAGCTGCAGATGGAAATCGACGGCGACCCCACCAACATGACGGCCCGGATCATCGACCTGCTCTCGCCGGTCGGCAAGGGCCAGCGTGGGATGATCGTCTCGCCCCCCAAGGCGGGCAAGACGACGGTCATGAAGTCGATCGTCCGGTCCATCGAGACCAACCACCCCGAGGTGAGGCTCATCGTCCTTCTGGTCGATGAGCGGCCCGAGGAGGTCACCGACATGCGCCGCTGGCTGCAGCGGGGTGAGGTGGTGGGCTCCACCTTCGACCGTCCCAGCGACGAACACACCCAGTTGGCCGAGGTCACCATCGAGCGGGCCAAGCGGATGGTGGAGTACGGCGAGGACGTGGTGATCGTGCTGGACGGCATCACCCGTCTGTCCCGGGCCTACAACCTGGCTGCCCCGGCCACCGGTCGGATCATGTCCGGCGGTGTGGACAGCGGCGCCCTGTACCCACCGAAGCGCTTCTTCGGCGCGGCCCGCAACGTGGAAGAGGGCGGCTCGCTGACCATCCTTGCCACGGCGCTGGTGGAGACCGGCTCGAAGATGGACGAGGTGATCTTCGAGGAGTTCAAGGGCACCGGCAACATGGAGTTGCGCCTCGACCGGCGCATCGCCGAGCGGCGCATCTACCCGGCCATCGACGTGAACGGCTCGTCGACCCGGCACGAGGAGCTGCTGTTCGAGCGCAAGCAGCTGAACCAGGTCTGGAAGCTCCGCCGGGTGCTCAACGGCCTGGCCAACGACGGCGACTCGGGGGCGGCGGCCGGCCTTGAACTGCTGATCGACCGGCTGAAGACCTTCAACGACAACGAAGAGTTCCTGGTGGAGATCGCCAAGGGACCGAACATGGGAGCCTGACGGGCCCCGAACCGGCCATCCGAGCCCGGTTCGACCGGCCCGTCGCATCCGTCACGCGGGTTGCCGAGATCCCGAACGCAACGCAGACTGGACCCACCATGAAGCAGGACACCCACCCGAACTACCGCCCCGTGGTCTTCCAGGACCTCTCGGAGGGCACCAACTTCGTGATCCGTTCGACGGTCGAGACCGACGACGTCATCACGCTGGACGACGGAGTGGAGTACCCGTTGGTCAAGGTCGAGATCTCCTCGGCCAGCCACCCCTTCTTCACCGGCACGATGAAGATTGTGGACACCGCCGGACGCGTCGAGCGATTCGAGCGGCGGTACGGCAAGCGCCGTAAGGGCTGAGCCCCAAGGCCGGCCCTTCAGGCCGGACGGCAGCACGTGACCCTCGATCCGGAGCGTCGTTCCGCCCTGCGCGGAGCCAAGTTGCGCGTCCTGGTCGCCGAGGTCGGTGGTCCTGACTTCGACCCTGAGGCCTGTGCCGTCGACGGCGACCACCTCTTCGATGGGTCGCGACTGTGGACTCTGGCGTCGGAGGAGGCACCGGAAACGGTGCTGGGCACAGCGGTGCTGCGGGCGGGGCGCCACGGAACCTCTGACGCCCCTGTCCCCGTCAGCCTGCTCGTGGACGACCCGACGGTCGCCGCGACGGTGGCCCGCCGTGCTGCGGTCCTTGACGTCCCGCCCGACGTGTTCCAGGTCGACGGCCGGAGACTGGTGGCCGCCGAACCCGCTGGAGATCCGGCCGGGCCGGTCGAGTTGCCGGCGCCGGACGGCTTCGACGACCTGTGCCGTGGCGTGGGCGTGGAGCCGCTGCTGGAGCACGGCATCTGGCGCGGGGAGGTCCTGGGCCTCGAGGTGGTCCGCGTCGTCCCCGCCGGGGAGACGGATTCCGCCCCCGGCGCCGATGGAGCCCCAGTGGTGCAGGTCGGCGTGGGACGTTTCGACCGCGAGGCCGGCGCCATCATGCAGGGCAGCCGGACCGACTCAGAAGTGCTGGCCGCCGCGGCCGACCTGGTCCGGGCCCAGCGCCGGACGGGCGCCGGTGCCCCCCCCCTGGCCACTCTGGGCCGGGAGCGGTGGCTGCGTCGCGACCTGTGCGCCGCGCCCGGCATGGTCGGCCTGGTCGACCTGGTCCCGGTGGACCCAGCCGACGAGCGCCTGAACCTGCGGGATCCTTCGCCGGCCCCTGCCGTTGGCTCCGACGCCGATGGCGGGCGGGTGCTGGTCGTTTGCTCGGTGGGCGTGGATCCCCGAATGCTCGGGGCGGTCTGCGAGCTGGTGCTTCGAGAACGACCCGACCGGGTGGTGGTGGCACTGCCGGTCCGAGACGTATTACGGCCGGTGGAACGGGCCCTGACCCGCCTCCGGATCCCGACCTCGGTGGTCGGCGTGCCATGCGGCTGGGACCGGAACTGACCGTCCGGGAGCGGACGGGGGACCCCTCGGTACCCTGAGCCACATGCTGGAGCAGGTCGAGGCCGTCGAAGCCGAGTACGCGGAGGTCGAGGGTCGGCTGGCCGACCCCGAGGTGCTTACCGACCCCAGCCTCCTCCAGGCGGCGGGCCGGCGCTTCAAGGAACTGGAGGCGGTGCTGGCCGTCGGCCGTCCGCTGCGGGCCGCCCACGAGGACCTGGATGCGGCACGGGAGCTGGCCGACCTGGCCGAGGGCGAGGAGCGGGACCAGCTGCGGTCGGAGATCGGATCTTTGGAGGGCGAGATCGAGCGCCTGACGGGCGAGTTGAGAGCCCTTCTGCTGCCTCGTGACCCCAACGACGGTCGTCCGGTGATCGTGGAGATCCGCGGGGCCGAGGGCGGCGAGGAGGCCAACCTCTTCGCTCGCGATCTCCACGAAATGTACCTAGCGTTCGCCGCTGCTCACGGATGGTCTGTCGAGGCGCTTGCGGCCCGCGAGTCCGACATGGGCGGATTCAGCGAAGTGATGGTGCTGGTAAAGGGCGACGATGCCTGGACCCGTCTGAAGTACGAGGGCGGGGTGCACCGTGTGCAGCGGGTGCCGGTCACCGAGTCGCAGGGTCGGGTGCACACCTCGTCGGCGACGGTCAGCGTGTTGCCCGAGGCCGACGAGGTCGAGGTCGAGGTCGACGAGAACGACCTACAGGTCGACGTCTACCGAGCGTCCGGTCCGGGAGGCCAGTCGGTCAACACCACTGACTCGGCTGTCCGCATCACCCACAAGCCCACCGGCCTGGTGGTGTCGATGCAGGACGAGAAGAGCCAGCTCCAGAACAAGGTGAAGGCCCTGCGGGTGCTGCGGTCGCGCCTGTTGCAGATCGAGCAGGAGCGGCTGCAGTCTGAGGCATCGGAGGCCCGTCGGGGCCAGATCGGTGGCGGAGGTCGGTCGGAGAAGATCCGGACGTACAACTTCAAGGAGAACCGGATTACCGACCACCGCATCGGCCTGACCCTCCACAAGCTGGACCGCGTCCTGGCCGGTGAGCTGGACGAGGTGACCGACGGGCTCCTGGCCGATGAGCGGACCCGACAGCTCGCTGAGGGCATCGCCGCCTCCGATGCCTGACCCCGAGGGTCCGGACCGGGTGGGAGCAGCCCTCCACGAACCCGACCTCGACGGAACCGTCTCCTGGCGGGATTTGCTGGCCGAGACGGAGGCCCGGCTGTCCGCCGCCGGGCTCCCAGCGCGTGAGGCCCGGTGGATCGTCGACGAGGCGTCCGGGGCCGCCTCGACCGCCGAGCTGGACGGGCCAGCCTCCGCACGGGGGGTGGCCCATCTCGACGCCATGGTCGAGCGCCGGCTGGGCGGCGAGCCGCTGCAGTACGTGCTGGGCCGGTGGGCGTTCCGGACGTTGGACCTGATGGTCGACCGGCGGGTACTGATCCCGCGCCCGGAGACCGAGGTGGTGGCCGGGCTTGCCCTCCTGGAGGTGGACCGCCGGGCCGCCGGTGGGCACGAGGGGGGACGCAGCGGAGGAGGCATCGGCGGCCCCGTCCTGGTGGCCGATCTAGGCACCGGCTCGGGGGCCATCGGCCTGTCCATCGCCGCCGAACGGGCGAGGTCCCAGGTGTGGTGCGTGGACGTCTCGGCCGACGCGGTGGCCGTGGCCCGGGCCAATTGCGCCGGGCTGGGGCGGCCAGCCCAGCGGGTGGTGGTGTCTGAGGGGTCGTGGTTCGACGGCCTGCCCGGCGACCTAGCCGGTCGGCTCGATGTGGTGGTCTCGAACCCGCCCTACGTGGCACCCGACGAGGTCCTGCCCGACGAGGTCGCCCACTGGGAACCCAACATGGCGCTGTTCTCTCCGGGAGACGGGTCCCCGGGCGATGGAACCGCTGACCTTCGGACGCTGGTCGACGGTGCTCCGGCCTGGCTGGCCCCCGGCGGGGCCCTGGTGCTGGAGATGGCTCCCGACCAGACGGAGGCCATGGTGGCCCACGCCGAGATGGCGGGGTACGTGGACGTGGCGGTCCATCCCGACCTGGCCGGACGCGACCGGGCGCTAGTGGCCCGCCGGCCGACATGACCGACGTCCCCTCCGAGGTGTTCGACGCGGCAGCCGACCCGACCGGATCGGTGGCCGCCGCCGTTGACCGACTACGGGCCGGTGAGGTGGTCATCCTTCCGACCGAGACCGTCTACGGGGTTGCCGCCATCGCCACTGACCCGGTCGCCGTCGAGGAGGTGTTCGTGCGCAAGGGCCGGCCGGCCGAGCGCCTGGTGGCCGTGCTGGTCGCCGACGTGGACCAGGCCCGCTCGGTGGCGGAAGTCGACGACCGGTTCGAGCGTTTGGCCGCCAACCTCTGGCCAGGGCCGCTCACCATGGTCCTGTGCCGCCGTGCCGACGTCGGGTTGACCCTCGGACTGGAAGGGGAGGGTCCGCCGACGGTGGGGATCCGGTGTCCCGACCATGACCTGGTGAGGGCCATTACCGCCGAGGTGGGGCCCATCGCCACCTCCTCGGCCAACCGCTCTGGTGAGTCCACCCCGGCAGACGCCGTGGCGGCCGCTCAGGCACTGGGGGGCGGACTGCTGGCCGTCGACGGAGGACCGTGCACCGGCGTGCCGTCCACCGTCCTTGACTTGACGGTCGAACCGGCTCGCATCCTGCGACTCGGGAGCCTCGGCCCCGACGAACTGGCCGCGGCCGGGGTACCGGTCGACCGGTAGCCTCACGCCCATGGTCACCATCGCGGTCGGGTCCGACCACGCCGGATACCTGCTCAAGGAGCGGTTGGCCGGCGAGTTGCGCGACCTTGGCCATGACGTGCTCAACCTGGGCTCCCATTCCACCGACCGGGTCGACTATCCGGACTTCGGCTCCGCAGTGGGCCGAGCGGTGGCTGACGGCGTCGCCGAGTTGGGGGTCTGCGTCTGCGGCTCCGGCATCGGGATCGCCATGGCGGCCAACAAGGTTCCTGGGGTGAGGGCGGCCACGGTCCACGACGCCACGTCGGCGCGGCTGGCCCGCCAACACAACGACGCCAACGTGATCTGCCTCGGCGAGCGCCTCATCGCCCCCGAGGTGGCTTCCGAGGCCATGCGGGCCTGGCTGGACGCCGAGTTCGAGGGTGGGCGCCACGCCGGCCGTGTCGACAAGCTGTCCGACCTGGACGGTTCGTCCGGAGCCTGAGGCGGTGGCGATCCTCTCCGGTGACGGACTCACCACCGTCGAGCCGCAGCTCGACGATCCGCTGCTGGACGACGGTGACCACGATCGCTTCTCCCACTACGCCCGCAAGTCCGACATCGTCGAGTCGGCGGTGACCGGAAAGCCGATCGTGGCCCTCTGCGGGAAGGTGTGGGTACCGGGTCGAGATCCTGCCCGCTACCCGGTGTGCCCGACCTGCAAGGAGGTCTACGAGCAGAAGAAGGTGGAGGAGTCGGGCGCCTGACCGGCGCCGCTCGCCGACCATGGGGATGATCCGGACGCTACGGGCCGTGGTGCGCCTGCGTCGGCCCGAGCGTGACCGGGCCGCTCGTCGGCTCCGGGCTGCGGCCAACGTGGACGACCTACGGGTCATGGCCAAGCGCCGGTTGCCGGCCGGGGTGTTCGACTACATCGACGGAGGTGCCGAGGACGAGTTGACGCTGGACCGAAACGTCCGGGCCTTCCGGGAGGTGGCGTTCCGACCCCGAGTGCTGCGTGGCCTCGGCCACCTGGACACCTCGTCCACGCTGCTGGGGCGCCCCCTGGCCTTCCCGCTGGTCCTAGCGCCCACCGGCTTCACCCGGATTGCCGACCCGGCGGGCGAACTAGCCGTGGTCCGGGCCGCCGGCCGGGCCGGTATTCCGTTCACGTTGTCGACCATGGGCACTCGGTCCATAGCCGAGTGCGCAGCGGTCGCCGGGTCCGACGCTCGCCTCTGGTTCCAGGTCTACGCGTGGCGGGACCGCGATCTGGTCCGGGCCATGCTGGACAGCGCCGCCTCATGCAGGTACGAGGCCATCTGCCTGACCGTGGACACCGCCATGCTGGGTCGTCGCGAACGCGACGTCCGCCGGGGCCTTACCCTGCCGCCGGAGATCGGCCCCGGAACCTTCCTCGACGGAATGCGCCGGCCGGGGTGGACGTGGCGGTTCCTGCGGTCCGACCCGATCCGGTTCGCCAACGTGGAGGGCCTGGCCGGCTCGGACCGGGCCGCCGGACCGGGAACCGGCGAGCGAGCCGTCGATTTGGCGGGCTACATGAACTCCCAGTTCGACCATGGGCTGTCGTGGGACGACGTGGCGTGGCTGCGCACCGTCTGGGACGGTCCGATCCTCGTCAAGGGCGTGCAGACGGTGGCCGATTCGTTGCTGGCGGTGGAACACGGGGTGGAGGGGATCATCGTCTCCAACCACGGGGGACGGCAGTTGGACACCGCGCCGGCGCCGTTCGACCTGGTGCCGTCGATCGCCGAGGCAGTCTCGGGACGGATCGAGGTGGTGTGCGACGGCGGCGTCCGTCGGGGTTCCGACATCGTGAAGGCGGTGGCCGCTGGAGCCGACGCGGCGATGGGTGGTCGCCTGTTCCTCTACGCCCTGGCCGCGGCGGGTGAGCAGGGCGTGGACCACGTGCTGGAACTGCTGCGTTCAGGCGTCGAGCGCACCATGGCCCTGGTCGGGGCGGCGTCGGTTCGCGAACTGGGTCCCGGGCTGCTCGAACGCGGGTGACCACTGCCCCCGCCGATCACGGCGCGGGGTGGTCAGGACGGGGGGCGGTCACCGGTGGCCGGTTGGCTCGAGGCGCCCCGGGTCGGTCGGAGCCGCGGAAGGCGCCGACCGGCGAAGTGCGTTCGGCGTCGAAGTGGCCGGTCTCGTTGGTGCTGGCCACCGAGCAGTACGGATCGACCAGTCCCTCGCCGTCCGGCCCGCCGGGCACGGTCACTTCGACCCTGCTGATCGAGGCGTAGTCGAGGCGGAAGCCGGCCGACGGGTTGCCGACCACGTGAGCGAGAATCGTCCGGATGGTGCCGCCGTGGCAGGCCACGAGCACACGTTCACCCGGAGGGTTGCGGCACAGGTCGTCCCAGGCGACCACCACACGGTCGCGGAAGGCCTCCGGGGTGTCCCAGCCGATTTCGCCATAGCGCTTCTGGCTGATCATCTCCCAGTACTCGCCACCCTCTATGGGCAACAGCTCCGTGGGGAGGTAGGTGTGGGCGCCGCGGTCGATCTCGTCGAGGTCGGCGACCACCCGGTGCGCGAGGCCCTTCGCCGCGCACAGTCCCTCGGCCGTCTGGATGGCCCGGGCCTTGGGGCTGGTCACCACGGCGTCGATCTCTTCGCAGGCCAGCCAGGTGGTGAGCCGCTCGGCCTGCCAGCGGCCGACCTCGTCGAGGCCCGGGTCGGCGATGCCGGGAGCGTCGACCACGGTCTCCGGGCGGCCGTGGCGGACGAGGATGACGTGCACGGCGAGCGACGGTACCGGGAAGAGCGGCCGGTCGGCTGGCCGGGTCAGGTGGCCGGTGCGATGAGGACGCCGACCAGCACGTCGACGAGGTGGCGTTCGTAGCCGTTGGCATCCAGCGTCGGGGTTCTGTCGTCCCGTTCCCCGTGTTCCCGCTGTCCATGGTCGAGCTCCCCGGCCCGGGCGGCCAGCGAGGCGGTCATCAGCTGGATCATGGCCACCAGCCGGGCCTCCCGTGTCGCCTCGTCGGATCCGACCGCCTGATCTGCCAGCAGGGTGAGGGCCCGGGACAGGTGGGTGTGGTCGACGCCCTCAGGTGGCCGTCTCCAGGTGGAGAACCGGTCGGCCAGCTGGGCCACGATCCGGACGTAGCGGCGCCCCCGCTCCTGGGAGAGCACAGCGGTCATGGGACGCACGAGGGCCGACACCACGGCCCGGACGTCGGCGTCGGCACCCAGTTCGGCCAGCAGTTCGCCTCGTCGGACGTCGATGGGGTTGCCGTGCTCGGCCAGAACGGCGTCGAGCACGCCCTGCCGGGAACCGAAGTGGTACGTCAGCGCCGAGGAGTTCCGCTGGCCGGCGGCCCGCACGATGTCGCCGGTGGCCGCCTGCCAGATGCCGACCTCGGCGAACCGGCGTTCTGCCTCGACGAGTAGCCGGGACCGGGTCTCGGAGCCGTCTCTGGCCAAAGGACGTTCCCGCAGTCGCCGTCGGGGACCTGCTCCGGGGTCTAGCCCAACGGGAGGAGGGCGGTGGTCGGGATAATCGACACGTCGATGTCCTCGGGGACCGGGTGCTGGAAGTCGGGGAACCGGCGCCGCGCATCGGCCCGGTAGCGGTCGGTCGAGTGGGTGCGGTCCCCATCGTGCTCGGGGATCACCTGATCGCCGAACAACTCGAGCATCTCGAGCGTCTGGTCGTGGGTGAGGCCCTCGGTGGGCAGGCCGAAGACCACCTGGTCGCAGCCGACGTCCCTGTACCGGTTGAGTTGCTCGCAGACCTCCTCGGGGTTCCCGCAGAGCATGTAGCCACCCTCGATGGCAAGGTCGAGGATCTCCTCGGTCCAGCCCGGGTCGATCGGCGGGTTCGGCCAGACGATGGCGTCGGGCGACTTGGGCATGGTGTCGTGGTACATGTTCACCATGGTGACCAGGTAGCCGCGACCCTTCTCCATGGCCACCTTGCGGGCCTGGTCGCGGTCCTCGAGGCAGATGCAGGCGTTGGTCATCATCACGTTGTCGTTCTTGAACTGGCCGATCTGCTCGACCGGATCCTGGACTGCCTCCTTGTAGGCGTCGACCCGGCCCTTGAGGTTGTGGATGGGCTCGAAGTTGAAGGCGATGGCGCCGATGCCCAATGAGCCGGCCTTGGCGAAGGTCGGAGGGTTGCCGCAGGCCACCCAGATCGGCGGGTGGCCGGGCCCGTAGGGCTTGGGGAGGATGTTGTGAGGGGTGGGGACGGTGAAGAACTCGCCCTCGAAGTCGTAATCCTTCTGCTCCCACATGCGGGGGATCTCGCGGATGACCTCGTCCCACTGGGCCTTGGTCTCGCTGGGGTCCATCACGTTGAAGGTGCGCAGCTCGTGGCTGCCGGCGCCCCGGCCAGTGCCGAACTCGAAGCGGTTGTTGGTGACATGGTCGAGCATGGCGGCCCGCTCGGCGATGCGGACCGGGTGCTCCTTCTTCGTCGGGAGGCTGGTGATGGCCGATCCGATGTGGATGTAGTCGGTCTGGGCGGCGACCCATCCCATCATCGGGGAGGGGGCCGACATGTGGCTGTACTCGGTCAGGCCGTGGTGCTCTCCGAACCAGATGTACTTCCAGTTGTGCTTGTCGGCCAGGATGGCGTACTCCGCCTCCCGCATGAGTTCGGTGTGCTCGCTCTCGGAATCGTGGGCGGCTGGACCAGGGGTGTAGCCGTTGCTGAAGATGCCGAACTCCATGGGCGCTCCTGTGTTCGAGGCCGGTCCTGCCCAGCCCTCAAGTAATCGATACCATTAGTATGGAGGAAGAAGGGATTCGGGTCAAGTCGGACGACCCGTCCCGGGTACCGTCCCGGCGATGAGCGGACCGCCGGCCATCGGGCCCCGGCACTGGAGCGACCACCTGCCCGACGGAGGCGCGGTTCCGGCGGCGTTCGACCTACCGGCCCCTGGCACCCTGGTCGGCGCCTGGACCGCCTCGCTGACGCCCGAGCCCGACCGTCTCCTTCTGCTCGACGCCGGTGCTGGGCGCGACGAGTGGACCACCCGGGGGGAGTTCCTGGATCGGACGTCCGTGGCGGCTGCCCGCCTCCACGCCGCCGGCCTCGAACCGGGCGACCGGGTTCTGCTCTCTGGCCCCTCGTCGGTGGACCTCGTCGTGGCCCACGTGGCCTGCCTGCGCCTCGGCCTCGTCGTGGTCCCGACCAACGGTTCCTACCGCGAGGCCGAGCTGGCCTACGTGGTCGCCGACTGCACGCCCCGAGCCGCCATCGTCGACCACGACGGCTGGGCTGACGTCCTCACCGGACTGGCCCCCGACCTCCTCGCGGTTCCCACCGGCCTGGAGGGGCTGCCCGAGTCCCCCGACGGGCCGGGCCCGACCCTCGACGCCGTCGAACCGGACGCCCCGGCCTTGATCGGCTACACGTCGGGCACCACCGGCCGTCCCAAGGGCGCCGTCCTCACGCAGGGCAACCTGCTGGCCGGGGCCGAGGCGGTTCGGGTGGCCTGGCGTTGGACCGATGCCGACCGCCTAGTGCTGTGCCTGCCGCTCTTCCACATGCATGGCCTCGGGGTGGGCCTGCACGGAACCCTGTTGGCCGGCGCCTCGGCCGTGCTGCAGGCCGGTTTCGACCCCGATGCCGTCCTCAGCGGACTCGGGGACCACGACGCCACCCTCTTCTTCGGGGTCCCGACCATGTACCACCGCCTGGCTGATCACCCCGACGTCTCGGCTCTCGGGCTGCTCCGACTTTGCGTGGCCGGCTCGGCACCCCTGTCGGCTGACCTGCATAGCCGCCTCGCCGAGGCGACTGGCGCCGCGGTGCTGGAGCGCTACGGCATGACGGAAACCGTGATGCTGGTCTCCAACCCCTACGACGGCGAGCGCCGGCCCGGCTCGGTGGGCATCCCACGGCCCGGGGTCGATGCCCGGCTCGAACCCGACGACGGCGAGATCCTCGTCCGTGGGCCCAACGTGTTCACCGGCTACTGGGGCCGCCCCGAGGCAACCGCCGAGGCGTTCGTGGACGACCCCGGCGGCGGCGCGCCGTGGTTCCGAACCGGGGACCTGGGAGCGGTGGACGACGACGGCTACTTGGCCATCGTCGGACGAACCAAGGAACTCATCATCAGCGGTGGCTTCAACGTGTACCCCCGCGAGGTCGATGATGCCCTGGGGTTGCACCCGGCTGTCTCCGAGGTGGCCGTGGCCGGCCTGCCGTCCGAGGAGTGGGGAGAGGAGGTCGTTGCCTGGGTGGTTCCCGCTAGCGGCCACGACTGCCCGACGGTCGACGAACTTCGGGACTTTGCCCGGGACCACTTGGCGGCCTACAAGTTGCCGCGGCGGGTGGTGGCCGTCGACGCCCTACCCCGCAACGCCCTGGGCAAGGTCACCCGCCACGAACTCCGGCCGTCGGACTGAGGAACCCGTCCGGCCCAGGCCCGGGTTGGCAACGGTTCCCCGACTGGGTGGTGCGCCGAGGCCTTGCGCGAGGCTCGAGCCATGGACGAACGACCGACACGCGTGGAGTTCCACTTCGACGTGATCTGCCCTTGGGCCTACCAGACGTCGTTGTGGATGCGTGACGTGCGCGATCGCCTCGACCTCGACGTGGACTGGCGCTTCTTCAGCCTTGAGGAAGTGAACCGGGTGGAGGGCAAGAAGCATCCGTGGGAGCGGGAATGGTCGTACGGCTGGTCGATGATGCGGGTCGGGGCGCTCCTCAAGCGGACCGACCCGGCGCTGAACGACTCCTGGTACCTAAAGGCCGGGACCGCCCTGCACGTCGAGGGCCGCCAGCCGCACCGGGCCGAGGTGGCCCGCGACCTTCTGGCCGAGATGGACCTCGACCCAGGGATCGTCGACGAGGCGCTGGCCGACGAGACCACCCATGACGACGTCCGTGCCGACCACGAACGGGTGATCGGGCTCGGCGGCTGGGGGGTGCCCACCCTGGTCTTCCCCGGTGTCGACGAGGACGAGTCCCGCAAGTTGTTCGGCCCGGTTCTCATCGAACCGCCGATCGGCGAGGCCGCGGAGCGCCTGTGGGACCTGGTCCTCGGCTGGCTGGACTTTCCGCACCTCTACGAGTTGCAGCGCCCCAAGACCCTGGCCGACCTGGAGCGGGTGGGTGAGGTCTTCCGGCCCTACCTGGAGGCGCGGGAGTGGCAGACCGTGGCCAACCCCACGCCCTGACCGACCGCATTCGAGAACCCGAGAGGCCCGAAAACCCGAGAGGGAGGACCCACCCATGCAGAGCCTGCCCACCGAGATCGAACTCGACCGGGGGCGCATCCTCGGCGCCCTGTCCGACGTCTGGGCCGAGTGGGCCGACTGGGCCGCTGGCCTGTCCGACGACGAATGGGCCACGCCCAGTCGGTGCCCCGGTTGGACCGTCCAGGACAACCTGGCCCACATCATCGGAACTGAGCGGATGCTCCAGGGCGAGCCTGCCCCCGACGTGGAGTACCCGACAGAGCATCTGAAGAACCCCATTGCCTCCGAGAACGAGAAGCGGATCCAGGCCCTGCGTCCGCTGTCGGGCCCCGAGGTGCTCGCCGAGTTCCGCAGCGTCACGGCCGAGCGGCTCAGCCAGCTCGACGCCATGACCGACGAGGAGATCCTGGCCGTCGGCTGGTCGCCGGTCGGCGAGGTGCCGCACCTGCGCTTCATGCACGTCCGGGTGTACGACTCGTGGCTGCACCTCGAGGACTGCCGGGCCCCGTTGGGCCACGAGCCCTCCGGAGCCACCGAGGCGGCGCGGATGTCGGTCGATGAGGTGACCACGGCGGCTGGCTTCGTGATCGGCAAGAAGGCCGGGGCGCCCGACGGAAGTCGGGTCGAGGTCATCCTGACCGGTCCGATCACGGGGGTGGTCCGCGTCGCGGTGGATGGTAGGGCGAAGGTCGTCGAAGAACTCGACGGCGAGCCGACGGTGACGCTGTCGATGTCGTCACACGACTGGCTGGCTCTCACCGGCGGGAGGATCGACCCGCAGCCGTTGATCGACGACGGGCGGGTGGCGCTCGGTGGTGACTTGGAGCTGGCCCAGCACATGGCCGCCAACCTCGCCTTCACGATCTGACACCCCACCGGGCCCGCCGTAGAGTCGGACCATGTTCGGACACAAGCTTCTGACCATCCCCGAGCCGGCTGAGGCTCTGCCCGGCCGGGCCGAGGCGATGCCGGTGCCTGACGCCCACTACGTCAACGGAAGCCCCCTCGTCCCGCCGTTCCCCGACGGCGTCGAGACCCTGGTGGTGGGCATGGGCTGCTTCTGGGGTGCCGAGCGGAAGTTCTGGGAGGCACCGGGGGTGTGGACCACAGCGGTCGGCTATGCCGGCGGACACACCCCGAACCCCACCTACGAGGAGGCCTGCACGGGTCTCACCGGGCACAACGAGGTCGTCCTTGTGGCCTGGGACACCGACGAGACGACGCTCGGAGAGATGCTTCGGGTGTTCTGGGAGAACCACGACCCCACCCAGGGCATGCGGCAGGGCAACGACGTGGGGACCCAGTACCGCTCCGGCCTCTACGTCACCGATGACCAACTCGTCGCCGCAGAGGCGTCACTTGACGCCTACTCCGCCCGGTTGGCCGAGGCGGGCTTCGGCGAGGTGACCACCGAGGTGGTGGCCCGCCCCGAGTTCTTCTACGCCGAGGACTACCACCAGCAGTATCTGGCCAAGAACCCGATGGGCTACTGCGGCCTTGGAGGCACCGGCGTGTCCTGCCCATTGGGCGTCCTGGGCTGATCGGACGCTCTTCGGCCTCGAGAGAACCGGAGATGGCTAGAGGACGGTGACAGTTCCGGCGGTGCCGTCCACCTCGACCATTGCCCCGTCGGGAATGCGGGCCGTGGCCCCCTCGACGGCCACCACGCAAGGGATGCCCAGTTCCCGGGCCACGATCACCGCGTGGCTGAGCAGCGCCCCCACGTCGACAACCACGGCGGCCGACGGCAGGAATAGCGGCGTCCATGCAGGATCGGTGATGGGTGCCACCAGCACGTCACCGGGCTCCAGGTCGACGGCATCTGCTGGGTCCATCACGATGCGGGCCCGTCCCCTGGCCACCCCCTGACAACCGGCGTCGCCTGTCATCACCTCTCCGGGGAGCGCCACCGTCGCCGCGGCCCGCGCAGCATGGTCGGCCTCCAACTCCTCCAGCGTGGGCACCTCATCCTGGGAGGTGATGAAGAACCGGGGTTCGACCGCCGAGTAGCGGTCGAATAGCGCCCCCCGTTCGGCCAAGGTCCCGGTGAACGGTGCCGGATCGGCCAGGTAGGCAGGCAGTTCGTCGATCGGGTCCAGCAGGGCGACCCGGACCGGGTCGGGGTCCCCGCCCCGGTCGGCGGCCCGGCGGACCAGTTCTCGGTAGACGCGCTTGGTGGGGGCGCCGATGCGGATGGCCCGGTCGCGGGTGGCCTCCCGGGCCTGTTCCCACCAGCCGATGGCAGCCAGCGCCTTGTCGAAGTTGCGACGGTCCAGGCCCTTGACGTGTGGTCGCACCGCCTTTACCGCCTCGGCGCGTCGGTCGGCATCGTCGGCCAGGCGGGCCGCCGGGTCGAGGTCGTGCTCAGCGAGCCGCATTCGGTCGATGGCCAACAGGGGCAACTCCGGGGTGTTCTCCCAGTTACGGGACGACAGTTCCCAGTCGTTGGGCCCCCGGTGGCCGTGTTCGGAGACGAAGGCGGCGAACTGCTTCCGGAAGCTGTCGGCCGCGTGACTTGAGCCGAGGCGGGCGTCCAGCCCGGCGTGGCCCTCCGAGAGGCCGCCGTCGAACGCCGCGGCCACCTCGGCCTCATCGCGGACGAACCGGGCAATGGCGTACAGGTCCTTCGAGTATTCCGCCGACCGGACGTCTCCTGCGCTGCCGATGAGGTGGGTGACAAGGCCCGGTTCGCCGGCCGCCGAACAGGCATCGGCCAGCATGCCAGCCACGATGGAGGTCAACGCGGAGGAGAGCATGTGGTTGTGGAAGGCGGGTCCGAAGGCGACCGGAAAGGAGTGGAGGTAGGCCAACAACTCGTCGTCAGTCGCGTCCAGCGTCGGGCAGCGGTCCCGGTGGGCGTCGGCCCTGGTGAAACTGTCGGCCACCATCGCCGGGAGTGCTCTCGTGCCCAGGGCGCCGAGTACCGACCTCAGGATGCGCAGCGTGGAGCCGAGGTTCCTGTCGCCCTTCCGTGGTTCGTAGGGCGGGGGATTCCCCTCACCGAAGAAGGCCACGTCGATGGCCTCAGCCGACGAGCCCGGAGCCCGCACCCCCAGGATCCGCAGGAACGACAGGTTCAGGTAGGCGTAGCCGCCGTATAGGCCGACTATCACCGGGTCGTCGTTGGTGAAGTCTCCCTTTCGGGCCACGCCCAGTTCGGTGTAGGCCTCACGCCACGCCTTCTCGGCGGCCAGCACGCCTAGCCGGTAGGAGAGTGGGGTGAGGACCTCGGGGAAGACCTCGCCGACATTGCCCCGGGTGTTGACCGGCCAGCGGGGATCGATGCTCCCCTCGATGATCCACTTGGTGCCCACGGTTCCTCCTCGCTGCCGAGCCATCCGCCCGCGGCCGACCGAGGCTAGGACAAGGTCCGGGAGCGCCCGCTAGCCGAGGCGAATGGGCAGGGCCGGATTAGTCGAGGATCGTCGCCGCGATCAACTCTTCGAGCCGGGTGTCGTCCACCCAGTTGAGCTGCCACGACTTGGCCCTCCGGAAGTACAGCTGGGCATCGCACTCCACGGTGAAGCCCATGCCGCCGTGGACCTGGATGGCCACGCCGGTGACGTCCCTGCAGGTAGCGGTGGCAAACAGCTTGGCCATGGGTGCGAGGGTCGCCGCGTCGCGGCCCTCGTCACGGGTCCAGGCAGCCCGGTGGACCAGCGTGCGGGCACCGTCGATGGCGGTGATGCCGTCGGCCAGGTAGTGGCTGATCGACTGGAACGATCCGATCGGCTTGTCGAACTGGTGGCGTTCCTTGGCGTACGCGGTGGTCAGGGCGTGGGCGGCCTCGGCTCCGCCGACGGCCTGGGCGGCGACCAGCACCATGGCGTCTTGGAGCACCGTCGACAGCGTGGCCCAGCCGGTCCCGGCGTCGCCGATGCGGTCGGAGTCGCCGACCCGGACGCCGTCCAGATCAACCCGGTACTGGGTATCGCCAGCCACCGTGCGCTGGAGGGTGAGGGTCACGCCGTCGGCCATCGGATCGACCAAGAACAGGTCCACTTCCTCGGGCCCGTCGCCGACTCGGGCTGGGACGATCAGGCGCTCGGCCGACGAGGCGAACGGCACGTGCCGCTTGAGGCCGGTCAGGGCGAAGCCTTCGCCGTCCGGAGCCGGCGTGGCAGGAAGGCGCACGCCAGTTGGACCCGAGCCGCTGTCGGGTTCCAACCAGGCCACCGACAGCACGGCTTCGCCCGAGGCGATGCGGGGCAACCACGTCGACCTCTGGTCGTCGGAACCGGCGGCGTCAAGGACCCCAGCCGCCACCACCGAGGACACGAAGTGGGGCGACGGCACGAGGCTGCGGCCTAGTTCCTCGTACACGACCACCGCGTCCAGAAGGCCCATCTCCGAGCCGCCGACGTCTGCGGGCAGCATCAGGCCGGTCAGGCCCATGGCGGCCAGGCCCTGCCAGAAGTCATGGTCGTAGCCGACCGGATCGTCCTCGAGGGCTCGCACACTGTCGACGGCGTCGTCGCAGAGGCCTCGCACGGCCTCTCGCAGCATGTCCTGTTCTTCGCTGAAAGCGAGATCCACGGTTCAGCCCTCCTAGGGGAGCCAGGCGTCACCGCGGCGCGCCCAGGGGTTGTCGTTCACGTCGAGCGGAAGAGCCACCCGGGTGGCGCAGGTGGTGGTTGCTACATCGCCCACCATGAGGGCCACGTCGAGGTCGACCCAGCCACACCCAACCTCGTCGACCGAGGTGCCAGTGACTGTGGCCGAGAAGACCATGCGGTCGCCGGGGAAGGTTGAGGTATTCATTCGAAAGGTCATCCTCCCCAGACGACCCGTCGGGCCGGTCCAGTCGGTGACGTAGCGCTCGAACCAGGCGGCCTGATTGGGGGTGTTGAGGAAGATGTCCTTCGTGCCGTTGCGGTTGATGGCGAAATCGCGGTCGTGGTGCATGGGGCGCCAGTCGCGCGAAGCCAGGGCGCCAAGGACCACCGTGGTGGTGGTGACGTCATGGGCCAACTCGGGCAACTGGTCGCCGACCGACACGTCGCCATGCATCAGGCGGGTCACGACTCGGTTCCTTCCAGTTCGGGGCGGCGGTACCCGAAGGCGGTGTACGACTCCACGCCGAGCAGCCGGTCGTCCTGGTTCAGGTACTCCACGTCGATGGTCCAGAACCGGCCCCGGCCCAGCTTCGTGGTCTTCGGGTCGCTGATCGATCGCAGCACCTGGCGAGACCGCACCCGGTCGCCGATGCGGACCGGCTCGTAGAACGTGTTGGTGTTCGACGAGATGATCGCCTCGGGCAGGTCCAGGTCGTCCTTGAGGTCGAAGTGGGCTTGGAGCGGAACGGCCGGCTCGGTGCGCCCCGGCGACCAGTGGTGGGGGCGGAACCAGACGGAGAGCATGGTCGGAGGGGCAATGGGTCCGTCGGTCAGCTCGGCGGCTACCCCGTCGTCCCAGAACAGCGGGTTGCCGTTCTCCACCGAGGCGCAGGTCGTCCAGATGTAGCCGTGCTCAACCGGAAAGCCGCCCTCCTCCTCGTACTGGACGACGCCGATCTGGGCCGACACCTCTGCGGGTACCGGTGGCAGGTCGTCGGCGGGCACACGAGAGGTCGGGTCGGTGGTGCTCACGCGATGGCTCCCTCGGCTCGGAGCGCGGTCAACTCGTCGGCGCCCAGGCCGGCGGCGGCCAGCACCTCATCGGTGCACGGGACGGACTGGTCGTGGACCTCCATGCTGGCCGCGTCGACCTGACCTGCCAGCGGGGCGGCTACCTGAGCGATGGTCCCGGCGGTGGGGTGGACCACTTCGGTGAAGGCGCCGCGGGCCCGGTACTGCTCGTCGGCCAGAAGTTCGGGAACGTCGAGCACCGCGGTCACGCACGTGTTGGCCGGGCCCAGCAGGTTCACCCATTCGTCGCGGGACCGGGTGGCGAACGCCGCGGCGAAGTCGGCCCGCATGTCGTCGACGGCGTCCTCGTCGTGCTGGTGGTCGACCCACTGGTCGCATCCCAGGCCCCGGCAGAGGTTGGCGAAGAAGTGGGGTTCGATGGCCCCGACGGCCAGCCAGCCACCGTCGGCCGCCTCGTATAGGTCGTACCAGGCGTACAGCCCGGTGAGTAGGCCGTGTCGGGGGCCGGGCTCGGTTCCGTCGGCCAGGTACTCGTCGACGGCCAGCGACATCAGCGACAGCACCCCGTCGGCGATAGAGACATCGAGGTGGGTGCCTTGGCCGGTGGCGGCCCGGGCGGCCAGTGCGGCGCAGATGGCAGCCACGGCATGCAGGCCGCCGCCGGCGCTGTCGGCCACGGTGGCGCCGGGCAGCGCAGGTCCGCCCCGCTCATCGCGGCCGGTGCAGTGGAGGAAGCCGCCGACGGCCAGGTAGTTGATGTCGTGCCCAGCCCAGTTCGACCGCGGCCCGGTCTGGCCGAAGCCGGTCGTGGAGCACAGGACGATGCCCGGGTTCACGGCCCGTAGGTCGTCGTAGCCGATGCCGAGGCGGTCGACGACGCCGGGCCGGAAGCTCTCGACGACCACGTCGGCGGTGGCGGCCAGGCGGAGGAAGGCGTTCCGTCCGCCGTCGGACTTGAGGTCCATCAGGACCCGGCGCATGCCGCGGTGGGCGCTGTAGGCGTAGGCCGGTGGGACGATCTGCACGCCGGCGTCCTTGGGAACCGGTCCGATCTTGATCACGTCCGCTCCCCAGTCAGCCAGCCACCGCGACGCCCGCACGGCCGGCCCGACGGACGCCAGGTCGAGCACGGTGATCCCATTCAGCAGGGGGCGGGAGCCGGACTCGGAGAGGGGCATGACTGTGGGCCTCAGAAGTTCTTGGGGAGGCCGAGGCCGCGTCGGGTGATGATGTTCTTCTGGACCTCAGAGGTGCCACCACCGATGGTGTCGAGCACCGTGTAACGGTAGGTCGACTCGGCCCGGCCCTCCATCGGGGCCTCTTCGGTCCCGACCCGCAGTTGGGTGCCGGGGCCACCGAGGTCCATGGATGCGTCGGCCAGGCGCTTGGAGAACTCGGTGGTGAACAACTTGTACTCGGACGCCTCGATGGTCGGGGGCGCCCCGCCGTCACGCTCGGCTTTGACCGAGGCGTCCACGACCCGTAGGCCCATGCCTCGGGCCACCTCGGCGTCGGTGGCCAGCCGGGCGATCCGAGACCGCACCCGGGGGTCGTCCTTCAGTGGCTCGCCGTCGCGCATGGCACTGCGCACGTGGTCGACCAGGAGGTCGAGGCGTTGTTCCACCGGGGAGAAGGTGAACATGGTGAAGCGCTCGATGTCGAGGGCCTGGGAGATGTACTGGAAGCCATGGTTGAGTTGGCCGACCACGTACTCGTCGGGCACGAACACGTCGTCGAAGAAAACGTCGTTGGTGCGCTCGTCACCCATGGTCCAGATGCCCTGCACGGTGATGCTGGGATGATCCAAGGGGACGAGGAACAGGGTAATGCCGTGGTGCTTGGGGGCATCGGGGTCGGTACGGGCGCCCACCCAGTACCACTCGGCGAAGTGGGCCGAGGTGGTCCACGTCTTCTGGCCGTTGAGGATCCAGCCGCCGTCGGTCTGAGTGGCCTTGAGTTTCATGGCCGCGGCGTCCGAGCCAGCCTCGGGTTCGCTGTAGCCGACCGCGAACTCGACCTCGTTGGCCAGGATCTTGGGGAGGAACTCCTCCTTGAGGACCTCGGAGCCGTGGGCGATGAGGGTCTTGCCGATGATGCCGACGCCCTTGCCGATCTGGGGTCCGCCGCGGCGGGCCAGGGCCTCGTTGAGGATGTACTCGTAGACGCCCTCGCCCTCCTGGCCGCCGTAATCCTTCGGCCAGGTGATGCCGAGCCAGCCCTGCTCGCCGAGCTTCTTCATCATCGCCCGGCGCTTCGGGGTGTCGACGATCTGGGCCATGTTCTCCCGGGTGGGGTCGAACACTTCGGGGTCGTCGTTAGCGTCGAGGAACGCCTCTACCTGGGTCCGGAAGGCTTCCTGCTCGGCGGTGAAGTCGAAGTCCATTGGGGTGTCCCGTGTCGGGGGGCGGTAATCTGACGGTCCGTCAGGTCTTTAACGGTAACCGGAGGGACGGGACATGAGCGCACCCAGGGGGATCCTCGCCTATGGAGCCCACGTGCCTTACCGACGGCTCGACAGGGTCGAAGTCGGTGCCTTCCTCGGCACGTCGGCCGGCCATGGCCATCGGGCCGTGGCCTCGTTTGACGAGGACGCAGTGACCATGGGGGTGGCTGCCGCCCGTTTCGCCCTATCCACCGGGGACTCGGAGGCATCCAGACCGGGCGCCATTTGGTTCTCGACGGTGGCAGCGCCATACCTCGACAAGACCAACGCCACCGTGATGCACGCGGCTCTGCGACTCGACGCCTCGGTTCCCGCCCTTGATTTCGGCGGCGCCCAGCGCTCAGCGATCGGAGCCCTTCGCACCGCGCTCGAAGCCGGTCGGTCCACGCTCGTGGTGTCGGCTGACGTCCGCGTCGGCCGTCCCGGCGGTCCCGAGGACGCCGGGGGTGGTGACGCTGCGGCAGCCGTGCTGGTCGGCTCCGCAGACGACGGCGCGCTGGTCGCTGAGTACCTGGGCGGAGCCACGGCCACCGCCGAGTTCACCGACCGCTGGCGCACCCCAGGTGACGCCCATTCCCGTACTTGGGAGGACCGATTCGGTGAGCAGGCCTACGCACCGCTCGGCGCGGCGGCCTGGGCGGACGCCCTGTCCGCCACCGGCCTGTCCGCTGCCGACGTCGACATCGCCGTGGTGACCGGCCTGCACGCCCGGGCAGTCCGAAAGGTGGGCTCGTCGCTCGGCGTGGCGGTGGCCGACGATCGGACCGGCGACGTCGGTAATAGCGGCGCCGCCCACCCGGCTCTCCTGCTGGCCGACGTCCTAGACGGCGCCGAGCCCGACACCGTCGTAGCCCTGGTGGTCCTTGCCGACGGCTGCGAGGTGACGCTCTTTCGCACCACCGATGCCCTCGCGGACCGTCGCCCGGCCCGCAGCGTGGCATCCCAGGTGGCCGACCGGGTCGACGTGCCCTATGCCCGCTACCTGTCATGGCGGGGGATGCTGGCCGTCGAGCCCCCCAATCGACCGGAACCCAGCCGACCTTCCTCGTCGGCCGCCCTGCGTCGCACCGACTGGAAGCACGGCTTCGAGGGCAGCGCCGACCGCACCACCGGCATCATCCACCTGCCCCCGTCGCGGGTCGGCATCGCCGGCGGCGAGGTCGATGACATGGACCCGGCGCCCATGGCCGACGCCGTCGGCACCGTGGCCACCTTCACCGTGGACCGGCTGGCCTACTCGCCCAGCCCGCCGGTGGTCTTCGCCGTGGTCGACTTCGACGGCGGAGGCCGCATGCCCATCGAACTGACCGACGTCGACCCGGCCGAGGTGGCCATCGGCGACCGGATTGAGATGACCTTCCGCCGGATGTTCACCGCCGACGGGCTGCACAACTACTTCTGGAAGGGACGCCCGGTCCGGCTTTGACCGGCGGCGACCCACGAGGAAACTGGAGCACACATGGCCTCGCACGGCATCCTGGATCGGGTGGCCATCGTCGGGATGGGTTGCACTCCGTTCCGAGAGCACTGGGACAGGTCCCTGGACGACCTACTGATCGAGGCCCACGGGGCGGCTCTCACCTCGGCGGGCCTAGTGAAGGACGAAGTTGACGCCTACTGGTACGGCACCTCGCAATCCTCGGCGTCTGGCATCTCGTTGGCCACGCCGCTGCGCCTCGACAACCGTCCGGTCACCCGGGTGGAGAACTACTGCGCCACCGGCTCCGAAGCACTACGCCAGGCCTGCTACGCCGTGGCATCTGGCGCCTACGACGTGGCGGTGGCCATCGGCGGCGAGAAGGTCAAAGACGGGGGCTACCAGGGGCTCAATGCTTTCCCCATCCCCACCGATGGCACCAACCGGACCCTCACCGCGGCGGCCATGTTCAGCCTGATGCTGCCCGCCTACGCGGATTCGTACGGCGTCGACGAGGACGAGTTGCGTTACGTGGTGGCGAAGATCGCCGAAAAGAACCACTTCAACGGGGCCCGTAACCCGCTGGCCCAGTTTCGCCGCGAGACCTCGGCCGAGGCCATCTGCGAGATGGCCGCCGTGGCCGGCCGCCTCTCGGTTTTCGACTGCGCAGGCGTGGCTGACGGGGCCGCTGCGGCGGTGGTGGTGCCGGCCGACCGTGCCACCGACTACACCGATGCACCGCTGTACGTGAAGGCCCTGTCGCTGGTGGCTGGCGACGGCTCGGGCCTCGTCGACCCCGAGTTCGACTTCACCACGCTGCCCGAGTGTGCGACGGCCGCCACCGATGCCTACGCCCAGGCCGGGATCACCGATCCCCGCACCGAGTTGGCTATGGCCGAAGTGCACGACTGCTTCACCCCGACCGAGCTGGTCCTCATGGAGGACCTCGGCTTCAGCGCCCGCGGCGAGGGCTGGCGAGACGTGCTGGACGGAACCTTCGCCCTCGGCGGCGACCTGCCGGTCAACACCGACGGTGGACTCAAGAGCTTCGGCCACCCTGTGGGGGCCAGCGGACTGCGCATGCACTACGAGGCGTGGCTGCAGCTCCGGGGCGAGGCGCCCGAGGAGCGGCGTATCTCGACGCTGGAGACCCGCAGCCGGGCGCTCGTGCACAACCTGGGTGGCTACCCGGGCGAGATGGTGTCCTTCGTCGGCATCTGGGGTACCGAGAGGGACTGAATCCCGGAAGTGGTCGGCTTAGCCCCGGCCCGGGGCCATCTCCCTAGCGCGGATGGCTGGGGCTATGGAGCCAAGGCGAGCCAGGCGGCGAGGTCGGCCTCGTCGCCGAACACCTCGATGCCCGGCATGCGGCGGCCCCACACCAGGAGGGCCAAGTCCGACGCAGTCCCTCGGGCCGCCACATCTCCCTTGGCATGCTCGTGGGTCACGATCAGTCCCTCGTCGCCCGCCGACAGCAGCCACTCGCCCTCACCATCGGTGCGGTGAAGGTGCAGCGTCGAAGTTGGAAAGTCGGTGACCGGGCCACCCATCTGGTATCGCCATGCCACGTCGAGGATCTCGTCCACGCCGTCGCATGCCAACTCAGCGTCGAGCGGAGCGGCCTCACCCACGGCGTTCTCCGCGTCCCACCGGTGAACCGCGGTCTCGTGCGCCATCCGTCGTGCGACCCACGCCGCAGTCCGGTCCCCGGGCGGACACCAGTTCCAGCACGGCGCCGACGGCTCGGCCGTCGAGAGCGCGGCGACGAGCCGGTCCAGCCGTTCGGCGGGGGAAGAACTGTCCCGCTCCGGCTTGACCATCTCGTTGGGGTCGGCGGCCTCCACCTGGGCGGTCATGAAGGCCCACACGCCGACTACGTGCCTGACCAGTCCCTCCACGTCCCAATCGGGACAGTGCTCGACCGGTGCGATCGGGTCGAGGGCGCCAGCGGCCAGAAAGGCCCGCCCTTCGCGTTCGACGGCGGAGAGGAAGTCGGCAGTATCCATGGTTGCGAGTCTTGCCGCCCGGCCGGGCTCAGTCGGAACCGGGTCGCCGTTGGTCCTGGTCGCGGAGGAAGGCCTCCAGCTCGGCGGCCAGGTCGTCGCCCCGGGGCAGCAGGGCCTCGCTCTGGTCCACCTGCTCCTCGAGACGCGAAACGTGCGACTGGACCTCGTCGTTGTGGGCTACCGCTTCGTCCACCCGCGTCTGCCACTCGGCGGTCGGCCCGTCCAGGTCGGCGAAGGACGTCTCGATGCCGGTGACCTGCTCGAAGCGGCGCAGCAGCGATCGGGTGGCCTTCGGATTCGGCGAATCTGGGAGGTAGTAGGGGACCGACACTCGCAGCGAGATGATGGGCACCCCGGCCCGGTCCAGCGTGTCGTGCAGGACACCGACCACACCGGTGGGTCCGGTGTAGGACGGGCCGTCGAGGCCCAGCCGATCGGCCATCTCACGGTTCGCGCAGCTGGCCGTCACCACCGGCGGTCGGGAGTGGGGGGACATTCCGCTCATCGATCCGAGGGTGGCCACCAGACGGGACCCGGTCCGGTCGGCCGCCTCCAGAAGCGCTTCGCTGAACGTCCGCCAGCGCAGGTGGGGCTCGATGCCGGACAGGAGCACGAGGTCGCGCTGTCCCTCGGGAGTGCGCACGGCGAGGATCCGGTTCTCGGCCCACTGGATGCGCCGCTCCCCGTCGGCATCGAACTCCACGATCGGTCGCTGCTGGGTGAAGTCGTAGAACGTCTCCGGGTCGACGTCGCCCACCTCGACGCCGTCGAGGCGCTCGGCCAGCCATTCGACGGCCGAGGTGGCCGACCCAGCGGCATCGAACAGTCCGCGGAAGGCCACCATCAGGACCGGCCGGTCCAACTGGTCGGCCAGCATCCCATCCGCGGTCCACCGCAACTCGTCCACGCCCACAGGTTCGCAGATCGGCCCCCTCAGGCGCGGGTCCGCCGGACGGGTCGGACACGTCGGCGTCGTGGAAGCATCGCACGATGGCCTCAGCCGAAAACGACGGCGTCGTCGGTGACGCCCGGCGACACCCCTACCGGTGGGTGCTGTTCTCCGGCGTGTGCGGCGTCTACCTAGCCTTCGGCGTGGTGGCCATGTCGATCCCGCCGCTGGTCGGAGAGGTCCGCGACGATCTGGACCTGAGCCGCAGCGCCATGGGTGTGGCCCTCGGCGCCTGGCAGCTCGTCTACCTCGTATCGGCTCCCATCGGCGGCCGTCTTCTGGATCGCCTTGGCATCCATTGGGGGCTGCTACTGGGCAGCGCCGTGGTGGCGGCCAGCGGCTTCGCGCGGGCGGCCGCCGACGGCCTCGGTTCGCTCTGGCTGGCCATCGCCTTGTTCGGCGTCGGCGGACCCCTCATATCGGCCGGCGCACCCAAGGCGGTGGGCCTGTGGTTCGGCGACGAGCGGGAGCGGCGTCTGGCCGTCGGCGTCTACAGCACGATGCCGGCCATCGGAGGCATGTTCACCCTGGTGCTGTCCAACACGGTGCTCATGCCGCTCACCGGTTCCTGGCGTACCACCGTGGTCGTCGAGTCGCTGGCCATCGTGGTGGCCGGCCTGGCCTGGCTGGTCGTGTCGGGGCGGGCACCCGAGGCGCCGGTGGCTGTCCACGCCGACGACGTGGCCGCCGCCGCGGGACGACGGGAACTCCTGGCCAGTGCCGAGGTTCGCCTGGTGCTCGTCCTAGGGCTCGGGGCCTTCTTCGTCGGCCACGGCTTGGGAGGCTGGATGCCCCAGGCCCTGCGGTCCCATAGCGGGTTCTCGGCCATGGCCGCCGCCAACTGGGTGGCTGTGGGGGGTCTGGTCGGGGTGGCGGCATCGCTCCTGGTCCCCAAGCGGACCGATCTGCCGAAGCTGCCGTCTCGACTCGGTGCCCTGGTGGCGGCCATCGGGTTGGCCATGGTGGCGGTCCTGTTCCTGCCCACGTTCGCCGACCCGGTGCCGGTGGCCGTCGCCGGGCTGCGGGCGGCCCTGGTGCCCTTGGTGCTAATCGCCCTGTTGGAATCCGAACAGGTGACCCCGGCCAACACCGGGGTGGCCACCGGCCTGTGGTTCGCGGTGGCTGAGCTGGGTGGAGTCACCGGACCGCTGGTCCTGGGCTGGGTGGCTGACTCGTCGGCCGGCTTCCCTGGCGCCTTCCTGGTCGTAGCCGGCGTGTGTGCCCTGATGCTGGTGCCCGTCGCCCGCCTCCGACGCTTCACCGGGTGACCGCTACCGTGCCGCCCGTGACCGATGGGGGCGACATGGCAGGCGACGTCTGGGCCTACCGGGGCTTCGAGGGCGAAGCCGGGCGGATCTTCTCTACCTCCACCCCCTCGTGGCCGACGCCACCGACCGCTCCGGATGGCGCGCCCAACGTCCTGATCGTCCTCGTCGACGACCTCGGCTACAGCGATGTCGGCTGCTTCGGTTCCGAGATCGACACCCCGAACGTGGACCGCCTGGCCGCCGAGGGCCTCCGCTACGCCGACTTCCACGTCAACCCCATGTGCTCGCCGACCAGGGCCTCGCTGCTTACCGGGCTGAACCACCACCTGGCTGGGGTGGGCACCGTCTGCCACATGGAGCCGGGCTTCCCCGGATACGCGGCGTCCATCCGGTCCGACGCGGTGACCATGGGAGAGGTGCTGCGCGACGCCGGATGGGCCAGCCTGATGGTCGGAAAGTGGCACCTCTGCCCGGACAGCGAGTTGACCGAGGCCGGACCGAAGACCGGCTGGCCTCTGCAGACCGGCTTCGATCGCTTCTACGGGATCCTGGACGGGTTCACGAACTTTCACCAGCCGCACCGGCTCTACGAGGACAACCACGCCATCGACGTCGACGACTACCCCGAGGACTACTACTTCACCGACGACCTGACCGACCGGGCACTGACCATGGTTCGCGAGGTCCGCGACGGACACCCCACGAAGCCGTGGTTCCTTTACTTCGCCCACGGTGCCGTCCACGCGCCGCTGCAGGCCAAGCCGGTCGACCTTGAGAAGTACCGGGGCCGCTATGAGGCCGGCTGGGACGAGGTGCGCCACCGCCGATTCGCCCGCCAGAAGGAGATGGGCCTGTTCGACGAAGATGTGGTGTTGCCGCCCCGCAACACTGAGGAGAACTACGCGGTGCGGGCGTGGGACGACCTGTCGTCCATGGAGCAGGAACTGTTCGCCCGCTACCAGGAGGTGTTCGCTGCAATGGTCGACAACGTCGACCAGAACCTGGGGCGCCTTCGCGAGGGCCTGGAGGACATGGGGGAGTGGGACGACACCGTCGTGGTTTTCACCTCCGACAACGGTGGGAGCCGGGAGGGCCTTGACGACGGCACATCGGCCTACTTCCGGACCCTGATCAGCCAGACCAGGAAGAACCCGCTGGACTCCGTGGAGGTGGACCATTCACGGATGGACCTCCTCGGCGGCCCACAGGCCCTTGCCCACTACCCGTCTGGCTGGGCCATGGCGTCCGGGACCCCGTTCCGGCTCTACAAGGTCAACGCCCACCAGGGCGGCCACCGCGTCCCGTTCATCCTGTCGAAGGGCTCCGGGCTCCCGGACGGCGGTGCCATCCGGCGCCAGTACCAGCACGTCACTGATCTGCTGCCCACCGTGCTGGACATGGTGGGCGTCGAGATGCCGGCCACGAAGCACGGCCGGCCGCTGCCTCCGCCGTCGGGGGCCAGCTTCGTCCCGTCGGTGGACGATGGTGACGCGCCGGGCACCCACCCGGAGCAGTACTACGAGCAGATGGGCCACCGTGGCTTTCATCGCGCCGGCTGGTCGGCGGTGACCTGCCACCAACCCCGCACCGCCTTCTCCGAGGAACGATGGGAACTGCACCACCTGACTGTCGACCCGACCGAGTCGAACGATCTGGCCGAGAAGCATCCCGAGCGGCTGGCCGAGTTGGTGGCCGCGTGGGAGGAGGCCGCCTGGGCCAACCAGGTCTTCCCCCTGGACGAGGGCAACCACATCAAGAACCTGCTGCGGCCGCCGTGGGGAGCCGAGGTGGTGGTCGACACGGTGCTGCGCCCCGGCGCGCCGACGACGGAGCGCTACCGGTCGCTTGCACTGATCAATTTCCGGTCTTTCGTGGTGGAGGCGTCCCTAGAGTTCGCCGTGGGCGACCGCGGCACGCTGGTCGCCCACGGCGACCAGGGAGGCGGCTACGCCCGCGACGTGGTCGACGACCGGTTGCATCTGGCCTGGAACGGCTACGGCACCATGACCGAGGTGGACGGTGGCGTCCTCACCCCGGGGACCAAGTCGGTGGTTCTGGCCGTCGAGGCTGCCGGCGACCTGCGGGTCCACGTCGAGCTACTGGTCGACGGCACATCGGTGGCCGCCGAACGCGACCTCCCGGTGCTGACCGCCATGGCCCCGTTCCAGGGCATCGATGTGGGCATCGACCGGAAGTCGCCGGTGTCCTGGTCGATTCGGGAGCGGTTCGGGACGTTCCCGTGGACCGGCACGCTGCAACACGTCACCTACCGTCCCGGGGAGATGGCGCCTGATGCCGGCATCCGGTGGCTGGACGTGCTGCGCGAGGCCGGCAGCCGCTATGAGTAGCGGTCCGCAGGTGACGTGGACCATGGATGGCGGCGACGGATAGGCGCCGGGGAGCGATAGGAGTCGAGATGGACCTGCGGGATCTGGTCGAACCGGGGCACACCGCCCTGTGCCTCGTGGAGACCCAGAACGGGGTGGTGGGCTCCGACTCGTCGGTGCCCGTTGTGGCCGAGGCGGTGGCGTCGGCCGGGCTGCTGGAGCGGCTCGGCGTACTGGTGGCAGCAGCCCGCTCTGCGGGGGTCCGCGTCGTCCACTGTCCGTTCCACGCCCATGGCGACCTGTGGGGCGGCAACCGGAACTCCCGGTTGTTCGCCGCCGGCCGCCGCTCCGAGGTTCAGCAGTACGTTGGGACGGACGCCGTCGAGCCCCCGGCGGAGATCGGATTCGTGATGGGCTCAGACGTGGTGGTGCCCCGCTTCCACGGTCTGTCGCCGGTGTCGGGGACCGGTCTGGCCCCGATGCTGCGCAACGAGGGCGTGTCGACGGTAGCGGTGGTCGGTGTCAGCCTGAATGTGGCCATCCCAAACGCCGTGTTCGACCTCGTCAACGTTGGCTTCCAGGTCGTGGTGCCGACCGACGGGTCAGTGGCCACCGAGCCCGGCTACGGCGAGCAGGTCCTCGAGCACACGCTGGCCTACGTGGCCACGCTGACCGACGTGTCGACCCTCGTCGAGGTGTGGTCGAAGACGGGGTCCTAGACCGAGGCCTCCGACGGGTCGCCCCGGCCAGCGGCTCGACGGGTCCGGATGCCGACAGCCAACGACAGCAGGATCCCCACCAGTACGCCCAACTCGACCCTCGGCGACAGCCAAAGGGTCGCAGCGAACGTGATCCACGCGACGAGTGCGTCGGCCGGTGACCGGTGGACCATGGAGACGAGCGCAACCGGGCGGACCAGGCCGACCACCGCGGCGAACACCACGCCGCCGAGGACGGCCCTCGGCAACGAAGCCAGCACGTCGGCGAAGGGTAGGAAGGCCAGCACCGTGGCACCGGTGACCAGGCCCGACCAGCGGGTCCGGGCCCCGGCTAACCGGTTCAGCGACGACCTGCTGAACGATCCGCCCACCGGGAAGGCGCCGGAAACCGCGGCGGCCACGTTGGCCACGCCTTGGCTGACGAACTCCCGGTCGGCGCTCCACCGTTGGCGGTCAGCATCGGCGAAGACGCGAGCGATGGATGCCGGTTCGGCATAGCCCACGAGGGCGATGAGGATGCCGCCTACCAGCAGCGATCCCGTCGAACCCCAAGGCAGGTCCAGCGTCAGGTCCGGCAGGCCGGTTTGGACCTCGCCAACGGTCGGCCCCTCGTAGTCGATGGCCCTGCTGACCAGCACGCCGCCCGACACAGCAATCAACGCTCCGGGGAACAGGCGGTGCACGACCTTGCGTCCGAGCAGGACCAGCAGCACAGTCACGGTGGCCACGATGGCCGAGGTCGCCTCCCACCGGTCCACGTGCCACAGCGACCAACCGGCCCGCCAAAGCACACCGCGGTCGGGAGCGGCAACGCCGAGGGCCTTGGGCAGTTGCGAGGCCAGGATGAGCAGGGCGGCAGCCGACGTGAACCCGGTGACGACCGGGTCTCGCATCAGGTAGGTGACGGCACCGAGGCGTAGCGCTCCGAGCAGCAGGCGGGTCACCCCGACAATGAGGGCGAGAAGGGCGGCCAACTCGACGTACTCGGGCGTACCGGTGGTGGCTATGGCGGACAAAGCGCCCAGGGTGAGCAGGCTGGTCAGGGCCACCGGTCCGGTCTGGAGGTAGGGCGACGAGGCGAAGAAGGCGGCCAGGATCGGCGGTAGGGCCGACGCGAACAGCCCGAGGTGCGGGGGCAAGCCGGCCAACTCGGCGTAGGCCATCGACTGGGGGACCAGCACCATTGCCACGCTGAGGCCGGCCAGTAGGTCGACGACCCCGGGTCGGGACGGTGGGGAGGTCAGCCCGTCAGGGCCCGTGTCGTGGTCGGCCACCACCTCACCCTACGAGCCGCTGGGAGACCCACCCCGGCCGGTCGGTACGGTCCGGGGCGTGAAGGACGGCGAGGCGACGAGGTGGGTGGTGGGCCACCGGGACTCGTCCGGCATCCCCCTGCGGGCCGACGTCCTGAGGGGGGACCTGCCGACCGATGGCGTTCCCATCGTGCCGGCAGCCACTGTGCTGCTGCTCGCCGACCGGCCCGACCTCCATGTGCTGGCTCTTCGGCGGACCGACCGGTCGACCTTTGTAGCCGGCCACACGTTGTTCCCCGGCGGGGCCGTGGAGGACGGTGACCATGACGCGCGATGGGACGACCTGGCCGTCGTTCCCGACGGAGAGTCGGTGGCACTGGTTGACCCGAGGGCGTTCAGGCTCGCGGCGGTGCGCGAGACCGTCGAGGAGGTCGGGATCGCCCTAGGCGTGGACGAGCCATCGCTCGCCGCGGGCATGGTGGACCGCCGCGACGACCTGCAGTCCGGTCGGATCGGTCTACGCCACCTGGTGGCCGATTCCGGTGCCCGGCTCGACCTGACGGTTCTGCACCCGGTGGCGAGGTGGATCACCCCCATGCCCAGCAACAAGCGCTACGACGCTGCGTTCTTCGTAGCCCGGTGCCCGGCCGGGGCCGAACCGGTGGTCGACGGCCGGGAGGCGGTCCATGCTGAGTGGTGTCGTCCGGCAGACGCCCTGGCCCGCTGGGAGGACGGGGAACTGACCATGATCAGTCCCACGGTGGCCATGTTCCAGCTGCTGGCCGTCCATCAGACCGTCGCGTCGGTCTTGGCCGCCGCTGCGGCCCCGGGTCGGGGACGCCAGGCCAGTGTGCTCGACGAGTCGGCAGACCGGGTGCTGTTCGATGGAGACGAGGGCTTCGACGATCCCGCTCGACGTCTGGCCATGGGTTGGGCGTGGCTGGAGCCCGGTCCGATCCCGTGAGCGGCCAATAGCCTGAAGACGTGGCCGCGCCCAAGCACGTTCCCCAGCCCGCCGTCCGGGCTACCGGTCGGACCTATGCCGGCCCGAGGCGCCGCCTCGGTCCTTGGCATGCCGACCGGCCGGGCGAATTGGTCGACGGTGGCGGGCAGCCACGTGGCGAGCGCCTGGGCAGCCAGGGCCCTGACCAGGGCTACGCGTTTCGCCTGGCCCGGACCCTCATGCCCCGTCTGCTGTTGGGCGAGGGCGAGCACTCTGCTGACGTCGTCGCGGGCTGCGTCGGGGTGGCCCTCAAGCGAGCCGCCCTGTTCGGACGGGCCCCGATGATGGCCGACCTCGAGGTCGCCTTCGGGGTGTTCGGCTTCCTGACGGAGCCTCCGCCTGGCGAACGCCTCGCCGAGCGTCGCGACCTTTTCGCCGGGGTGGCGCACCACCACCACTACGTCCAACTGCGGCGAATCGCCGACCGGGTGCCCGAGGGCGTGCTGTCGCTGCGGCCGGCCGCCGCCCCCGCTGCCTCCGTTGTCTGACGCTCGGGCACCGGGTCCCGCCCGGCCCGACCGTTCCCGGGTGGTCGACTCGGTCCTTCCCATTGCCCTCTTTCTCGTCCTTGACCGCCTCTGGGGTCTGGCTGCCGGCGTGGCCGGGGCCACGGCTTGGGGCGTCAAGGCGGCGGTGGGCCGCCGCCGCCGGGGCGAGGCGGTCGGCCGCTTCCTCCCTCTGCTGGTCGCCTACCTGGTGGTGCGGGCGGCCATCGGAATCATCACCGACTCCGAGGCCGTCTACTTCGGGATCGGCATCGGCACCAAGGCAGCCATCGGTGCGGCGTTGGTCGGCACAGTGGTTGCCGGTCGGCCGTGGCTGGCCGGGTATGCCCACCTCGCGGTTCCGTTCGACAACGCCACCCGGGTCCACCCCCGTTTTACCGAGGTGATGGGCCGGCTCACGGTGGCCACTGGCTGCTGGCAGTTCCTCACCTCGGCGTGGGACATCTGGCTCTTCAACCGGACCGATTCGGCCAGCGGCTACGTGCTCATCCGATTCCTCGTGGGGTGGCCGGCCGGAACGCTGGCCACCCTGGTGGCCTTTGTCTGGGCAGACCGGGCGCTGCGGCCTATCCCCGGCTTCCCGGGCATCCTCGACCTGCTGGTCCCGCCGGTGGGACCCGACGGCGGACCGGAAGAGGAGGAGCGAGACGATGGCTGACGGAGCACTGGCCGGCGCCGGAATCCTGGTCACCGGGGGAGGGACGGGCATCGGCCGGGCGTGCGCAGCGGCACTGGCCGCCGACGGGGCCACTGTGGTGGTGTGCGGGCGGACCGCCGAGCGCCTGGAGGCCTCTGTGGAGGGGATAAGGCCCGGCCACGGCGGGTCGGTCCACGCCGTAGTGGCCGACGTGACCGCCGAGGACGACGTCCGGCGGGCCGTGTTGGCCACCGTGGAGGCGGCCGGCGGGCTACGGGGCGTGGTGGCCAATGCCGGAGGCGGAGGCTCGCTTGCCCCGCACCACCTCCAAGACTTGGAGGCCTACGAGGCCGTGTTGCGCGTCAACGTGGTCGGCACGATGCTCTGCGTGAAGCACGCCGTACCGGCCATGGTGGACGCCGGTGGCGGGTCCTTCGTCGGGATGTCGTCGCTGGCCGGCCACGTCACCCATCCCCACTTCGGCGCCTACCCGGCGGCCAAGGCGGCCATCGAGCAGATGATGCGCAACGCTGCAGACGAGTACGGGGCGTCAGGGGTGCGGTTCAACGCCGTCCGGCCGGGCTTCATCGCCACCGAGGTCATGGAGGCCATCCCCCGCGACTCCGACGTGTACGACTCCTACGTCCGCAACACTCCGTTGGCGCCAACGGTCGACGGCGGGGTCGGCGCACCATCCGACGTGGCCGCCCTGGTGCGGTTCCTGGTCGGCCCGGAGTCACGGTGGATCACCGGGACGTCGATCGCCGTCGACGGCGGCCAGGCGTTGCGGTCGGGTCCGGACTTCTCGACATTCCTCGTCGGCCTCGGTGACGACGTGCTGGGCGGTCGCCTCCCTGAGGTCTGAACCTCGTCCGGGCCAACGCCTGGGCGTCCGTCCGATGGTGGGCTCAGGCCGGGACCAACTCCAGTCGGGCCTCCCGGAGGCCGTAAACGAAGGCGTTGGGCATTTCGACCGGTTCGGTGCCCGGGGCGATACGCACCTCGGCCACCCGGGCCACGAACTCCTCGAAGAACGACCGGATCTCCAAACGGGCCAACGCCGCGCCGAGGCAGAAGTGGGTCCCGAAGCCGAAGGCCAGGTGGTGGTTCGGCGACCGGGTCACGTCGAACCTCTCAGGATCGTCGAAGTGGGCCGGGTCGCGGTTGGCTGACGAGTACATGAGTAGAAGCTGGTCGCCGGAGCAGATGGCCTTGCCGTGCATCTCCACGTCGACGGCTGCCACCCGGCACATGTTGTGGATGGGGGTGACCCAACGGATGAACTCCTCGACGGCGGTTTCCATGTCGGCGCCGTCGCGCAGCAGTGCCCACTGATCGGGGCGTCGGGCCAGCTCGATGAGGGTGCGGGCGATCACCGTTCGCGTGGTCTCCGCCCCGCCGTCCAGCAGCAGCAGGCAGTCGGAGATGATCTCATCGAGGCCGAAGGCGTGGCCGTCCATGGCGTCGGGTCCCTGCGCCTCGCGGTCGATCCACACCGACATGACGTCGTTCATCGGACAGCCGTCGAGCACCCCGGGCTTTTTCGCCTCGTAGAGCTCGGCGCAGGCGCCGGCGAACTCCATGGCGGCGACTATCCCCTCCTCGTCGTGGTAGCGGGGTCCGCCGCCCAAGGCGATGGTCCGTTCCGACCACTCCTGGAGCCTGGGCCACATCTCGGTGCCGAAGCCCAGCAGCAGGCCGATCATCTGGGCGGGCAGCGGGGCGGCGAGCTGCGAGACGGCCTCTACGGCACACGTGCCGTTCGGGCCGGGTGCCGCGAGGGCGTCGTCGACGAGGCTAGTGACGGTGTCCCGGACGTGGTCCTCCCACCCGCCGACCGCACGGGGAGTGAAGCGGCGGGACACCACGTTGCGGCGTACTACGTGATGGGGGTCATCGAGGCCGATGATGGAGCGGTCGGCGGGAATGTTGGGCCGGTAGCCCCGGCCGCTCCTAGGCGCCAGCGGCGGGCCATCGGCCGGCTGCCCCGAGTTGACGAACGTCGACTTGTCCTTCTCGATGGCCACGATGTCGTCGTAGCGGGACACCGCCCAAAGCCCGTTGGCCTCGTCCCGGTGGAGGGGGTCCTCGGCGCGGAGCCGGACGTAGGTGGGGTAAGGGTCGGAGACGTAGAAGGCGCCGTCCAGCAGGTCCAAGGCGTGGAGCACCCCCTCCGAGGTGGCGTCGCTGGGCTGGCCGGTCGACATGGCTGGATCGTACGGTCGGCGCAGCAGCGGGTTCCCAGCGGGGCCCGCGATCCGGACGGGGGGTGACATGCGAGCGGTGCGGACGGTCGATGGGGCGTTCGACGTCGTGGAGGCGCCGGAGCCGTCGGGTGACGGCGTGCTGATCGACGTGGTGGCGGCTGGGATCTGCGGGTCGGACCTCCACATGGCCGGCTTTGGCCTGCCCACCACGGTGGGGCACGAGGTGGCCGGGAGGACCGCCGATGGCGCAGCTGTGGCCGTCCGCCCCACCCTGACCTGCGGATCGTGCGACCGGTGCCTCGCCGGCGAGGTCCAGCAGTGCCGCGACATGGGCCTGTACGGCCTCGTCCATGACGGCGGAATGGCCGACCGAATCCTTGTCCATCCGACATGCGTCGTCCCGTTGCCCGATGATCTGCCCGTCGCCGACGCCTGCTTGGTCGAACCGGTAGCCGTGTCGTTCCACGCCGTGGCCACTGTCGGCGTGGAGCCTGGGCACCGGGTCCTGGTGGTGGGCGGAGGGTCAATCGGCCTGACCGCAGTGGCGGCGGCCCGCGCCGTCGGCGCCGATGTCGACCTGTCGGCCCGCCACGACCATCAGCGGACGGCTGGCGAACGGCTCGGCGCCGGGGTGGATCCCTCAGGCGAGTCCGACGTGGTGGTGGAGGCGGCGGGCACCCAGTCGGCGGTGGTGACGGCCATCGACCATGCCCGACCTGGAGGCACAGTGTCGATGGTTGGCGTCTACTGGGACGGCCTGGCCCTGCCCAACGTCATGACGATGTTCCTCAAGGAGGTCCGGCTCGTGCCGTCGTCGACCTACGGCTGCGCACGCGGCCCACACCTCCATGGGCTGGCGGCAGGCGGATCGGTCGAGGGCGACCCAGCCGGCGAGATGGTCGTGGCGGCCCACCTACTGGCAGACATCCCCGATCTGGCCGACGCTCTTGTCACCCACCGGTTCGGCCTCGACGAGGCCGTCGAGGCGTTCCGGGTGGCCACCGACCGTTCGGCCGGTGCCATCAAGGTGGTGCTGGAGCCCTAGCCGGATCCGACGGTCGCCCCCGGGCCCGCGGTCTAGGCCAGGGTGACCTGGGGAAGAGGGAAGCGGCTGTCGCGGGCGAACAGTTCGCGGACCATCGGCTCGAACTCGTCGAGCGGCAGGGTGTCGTAGTTCCTCTCGAAGCAGTTCTGGTCGTACTCGGCGCAGAACGCAGCGCAGTCGTCGAACCACTCGTGGTCGCGGAAGGCCTCCCTGGCGTGCTGGTCGGCGCCGAGGTGGTGGAAGTAGTAGTACCCCTGGAACAGGCCGTGGTGCCGGATGATCCAGTGGGTCCGGTCCGACACGTAGGGCCGGAGGATGTCGGCGGCCACCGCGCTGTGGTTCTCCGGTGCGATGGGGTCGCCCACATCGTGGAGGAGGGCAGCCACCACCATCTCGTCGTCCTCGCCGTTGCGCAGGGCCCGCGTGGCGCTCTGCAGGCAGTGCTCGAACCGGTCCACCGGGTAGCCCAGCAGTGGTCCAGCCATGGCCTCGAGCGTTCCGAGGACGTGGCCGGCCAGATGGGCGGCCTTGTGGCTGGCCAATTCCCGTCCGAGGATCTCGTAGTCCTCGGGGGTGCCGTCCACCATGTGTTCGAAGTTCACGGTTTCCATGGGCGCGCAGTCTGGCATCTGTCCGCCCCGGTGGATAGATCCCGGGGCAGGCCCGACCCGGGCGCTGGATAGCCTCGCCGCCGTGTCGGACTCGCCCACGGTCGTCGTCGAGGAGCTCCACCGTTCCTACGGTGACGTGAAGGCCGTCGATGGGCTGTCGTTTGAGGTCAGGCCGGGCGAGGTTTTCGCCCTGCTGGGGCCCAACGGGGCGGGCAAGTCGACCACGGTGGAGATCCTGGAAGGACACCGCAGCCGCGACGCCGGAGACATCCGGGTGCTGGGACATGACCCGGCCGAGGCCTCAGCCGGCTTCCGAGACCGCATCGGCATCGTGCTCCAGGAGGCTGGGATCGAGCGTGAACTCACCGTCCGGGAGGTGCTCGAACACTACGGGGCCTGCTACTCGCGGCGGCGGCCTATCGACGAGGTGCTGAAGTTGGTCGGCCTTGATGGTCTCGGGGATCGGCGCACCCACCGGCTTTCGGGTGGCCAGAAGCGCCGGGTAGACCTGGCCCTCGGGCTGGTTGGAGATCCGGACCTGATCTTCCTCGACGAGCCGACCACCGGCTTCGACCCGTCGGCCCGCCGACAGGCCTGGGAGATGGTCGAGGGGCTGCGGTCGCTGGGAACGACGATCGTGCTGACCAGCCACTACATGGACGAGGTCCAGGCCCTGGCTGACCGGGTGTTGGTTGTGGCCGCCGGCCGGGCGGTGGCCGAGGGCACCCCGGACGAACTGCGCGGCTCGATGGACGCCGAGACGGTGGTTCGGGCCCGGTTTCCCATCGAGGCCGAAGGCACCGTGCACGACCTGCTGGGCAAGCTGGCCGGCAGGGCCGCGGTCCGCGACGGTCTCCTCGAAGTCCGGACCGAGCAGCCCACGGCCGACCTGAACCGCCTGACCGGGTGGGCGCTAGAGCGGGGTCTGGACCTCGACGGTCTCGAGGTGACCCGTCCGACCCTCGAGGACGTCTACCTGGAACTAATTGGCAGGGACCCGACTGGGGAGGCGGCGTCTGATGACTGACCGGCTTCCGCCCCGCCTGGGCCTGCTCTTACGCCAGGTGGCCTACCAGAACCGGATCTTCCGGCGGGTTCCCATCGCGGCGTTCTTCACGCTGGCCTTCCCGCTGATGTTCCTGTTCCTGTTCGCTTCGATCTTCGACGACGTCTCGATCGGAGGCGGCCGCGAGGTGGCCGCTGCCCAGTTCTACGCCCCTGGACTGGCGGTGTTCGCCGCGGCGTCGGCCACCTACACCAACATCGGCATCTCAACGGCCATCTCCCGTGACGAGGGGATCCTGCGTCGGGTGCGAAGTACTCCGCTGCCGCCATGGGTGTACCTCGGTGGGGTGGTGGGCTCCGGGGTCTCCATCGCCGCGTTCGGCGTGGCGGCGATGCTGGCCGTAGGCATCGGCGTTTATGGCGTAGAGGTGGAACTCGACGCCGTGCTCCCGGCCGTGGTCACCTTCGTGGTCGGGGTGGCGTCGTTTGCCGCCCTGGGCCTGGCCCTGGCCGCGCTGGCCCCAACCGGACAGGGGGCACCGGCGCTGGCCCAGGCCACCATCCTCCCGGTGGCATTCGTGTCTGACGTCTTCATGCCGCTGGGCGACGACCCGGCGAAGTGGATGGAGGTAGTGGGCGACGTCCTGCCGCTGAAGTCGTTCGTGCACGCCTTCTTCGTCCCGTTCGACCCGTTCCGGACCGGCTCGGCGTGGGAGCCCGGCCGTGTGCTGTACGTGGCGGCCTGGGGGGTATTGGGCGCGGTGGTCGCCTCGAGGAGGTTCCGGTGGTCGCCGTCGGTCGGATCCGGTGGTGGCCGGTCCCGGCGGTCCCGGCGTTCCCGCCGCTCTCAGCCCGCCGGCTGAACCGGCTCTAGCGGGTCGACCCCCTCGAGGTCGGCCGGGTCGTCCACGTCCCACGCCAGATCGGGGTCGTGGAGTGAGCGCCACGCCACGCCGAGGCGACCCAGGCGTTCGGCTTCGGCCACGTGGGCCGCGTACGAGCCTGGGCCATAGGCGAACCGGAAACCGGCGTCGGCCGGAACGACGAGGACCGGTGTGCCGTCCAGGTGACGATCAGGGACCAGTGTGATGCCGCCGGTTGACGCGCAGTGGTCGAGACGTCTGGCTCGGGGTAGGTCGGCATGGGCCACCACCACCCGGTCGAAGCCGGCCTCGCCGAGGGCGGTCACTCCCGCCTCGACGGCCCGGTTGAGGCCGGGTCGGTCGACTCGGACCACCTCGGCGCCCACCGAGTGGGCCCAGTCGGCCACGGCGTCGTCGTCGCAGGCCACGGTTACGGGGAGCGGGTGGGCGGCCGCCACCACGGTGGTGGCCATACGGCGGGCCAGGTCGACCCGTTCGTCTGGTCCGAGGGCCTCGGCGAGACGGCCCTTGGCGGCGTCGAACGCCTTCACCGGGATGAGCACGCCAACCGTCCCCGGCACGACCGTCTGGGACCCGAGGTAGGGGGACTGACCGCCCCTGAACCCGTCTTCCGGAAACACCGTCACACCCTAGGGTGATGCCATGGCGACGCTGGCGGCCGGGGACGGGGCGACCCGGGTCGCGGTCATCGGTGCCGGATCGTGGGGTACCACGGTGGCCGCCCTTCTGGCCCCGGCGGCCTCCACCGTCCTCTGGTCCCGACGTCCCGACGTGGCCGACGACGTGGCTGCGGGCCGCGGCAACCGCCGCTACCTCGACGGGCATTCCCTACCGGCGGAGTTGGAGGCGACCTCGGAACTCGTCGCGGCGGTCGACGGTGCGTCGATGCTGGTAGTCGCCGTGCCCACCCATGGTTTCCGCGACGTGCTCGCCGAAGCCGCTCCCGGAGTGGCCGCCGGCGTGCCGGTGGTCAGTTTGGCCAAGGGGTTCGAGCAGGGAACCGACCTGCGGATGAGCCAGGTGGTCGCCGAGGTTCTGCCCGGCCACCCGGTTGGTGTGCTGACCGGTCCCAATCTGGCCCGGGAGATCCTCGAAGGGCGCTCGGCAGCCACCGTGGCCGCCGCCACCGACCCCGCTGTCGCCATCGCCCTCCAGGAACTCCTGACCACGGACCGCCTACGCGTTTACACCAACGACGACCTGGTGGGCTGTGAGGTCGGTGGGGCGGTGAAGAACGTGGTGGCCCTAGCCGCCGGCATGGCCGAGGGCCTAGAAACTGGCGACAATGCACGGGCGGCCCTGATCACCCGGGGCCTGGCCGAGATGACCCGTCTCGGTCAGGCCCTCGGCGGCGATCCGCTCACCTTGTCGGGCCTCGCAGGCCTGGGCGACGTGCTGGCCACCTGTATGAGCGACCAGAGTCGCAACCGCCACGTGGGGGAACAGGTGGGGCGAGGCCGGTCACCCGACCAGGTGCTGGCCGGCATGACCCAGGTAGCCGAAGGGGTGCGGGCCGCAGGGGTGACATGTCGCCTCGCCGTCTCGTGCGGCGTCGAGGTACCCATCGCCGAAGGGGTGCGCTCGGTGTTCGAAGACGGCCGGGATCCCCGCGAGGTCTGGTCGTCGCTCATGGCCCGTCGGACCGGTGCCGAGGTGGAGGGCCCGGGGGAGGCCATTTCGGACGTCGGAGTGGAGGGTTGACCGTGGGGCTCGCCCGCCTGCTGCACCGCCTCGCCCCGTCGGCTGTCGCACCACCCGACCATGGACCCCGGTCCGGGATCCGCTTGGGCACCGATGACGGCTTTCGGGCCGTCGTTGACGACCGGGGGACGGTGGCCGTGGTGGGTCGGGACTACGTCGTGGAGTGGTGGATCGGGGGCGACGACCGCTGGTACGCCCCAGTCACCGAGGCGGCGGTCCGCCAGGTGCGACCCGGCGATGCCCCGGTGGTCGAGACGAGGATGCGGGTCCACGGCGCCGACGTGGTGGCCACCACTTGGGCTGCTCAAGCCGATGGTTCGCAGGGACCCGCGGTGGTGGTGGAGTTGACCAACGACACTGCGGTGCCGGTGGCCGTGGCCGTAGTCGTCCGGGCCGCGGCAGGGGGGAGGATCCGGCGACTGGCCGTCGACGGCCGCCGCCTGGTGGCCGACGGCGTCCCGGCGGTCGTGGTCGACCGCGCACCGGGCCGGTACGCCCTCGTCGATGCCAGCAGCGACCTGTGGGACGAGGTGGTCGGCGGCCGGGCGACGGTGGAGGTATCGGAGCCGGTGCGCTGCAGGGCCGGCCTGGCCGCCGGTGCCCTCGTGCTGCCATTGGCCCATCAGAACGCCCTCTGGTTCGCGGTGCCCGGAGGGGACCTGGCCGATGACCCGACCGCCGTGCTACCTCCGCCGGACCGGGTGGCAGCCGGATGGTCGGCCCGTCTGGACCGGGCGGCCCACGTGGCCCTCCCCGACGCGGGCGACGTCCGGCGCCTTCTTGCCGACCTGCTGCTGGCCTATGCCGAGCCGACCGTCGTCGTCGAGCTGGCCCGGTGGGGCCTGATCTCCGAGGCCGCCGACCGGCTCGGCTCGCTGGGGTCCGGTTCCCTGGGCCTGGTCTGCGAGGCGGCGGGCGACGACCCCGCCGACCTGGCTGCCCTGGCCGACCTGTTCGACGCGGTTGGCGAGCCAACCGCCGCCGGCGATGCCCGGGAGCGGCTCCGGGAGAGGGTCCGGATCCCCGTCGGCGAACGCTTCACTCCCGCCATTCGACCTGCCGCAGGCCCGGCAGCCCGGCTCCGGGCACTTGCCGGGGCCGCGGTGCTTCCGTCGTCGGACGGCCTCGACCTGCTGCCGTCGGTGCCCGATGCGTGGCTGGGGCACCCAATCGAGGTGCACGGCCTCGCCACGACGGAGGGAAGGTTGGGCTTCGCCGTCCGCTGGCACGGCGAGCGGCCCGCCCTGCTCTGGGAGCTGCGGCGAAGTGGGTTGACCGCCGACGATCCCGGTGGAGGTCCCGTCCTTCGGGTCCCCGGCCTGGACCGGTCCTTCTCGACCACGGAGGCATCCGGCGAGGCACTCCTCGCCGCGCCTGCCGGCCGGTCCCCCTCGCTCGCATCGGGGAAGTAGGCGACGCCTGTGGCCGAGCGACGTCGGATGCGTGCTGCGCTGCGCGGCAAGGCCCCGGGGCTGGTTGCCGAACGGGAGTTCTGGGCGGCTGGCCACGAGGTGGTGGCCGGGATGGACGAGGTCGGCAAGGGGGCGTGGGCCGGGCCGTTGACCGTTGGGGCGGTGGTCCCCGATCGGGATCGGCGCATCACCGGAGTTCGCGACTCCAAGATGCTGACCGCCGATGAGCGTGAGCATCTCTACGCCCGGATCACCGGGTGGGCAGCGGCATGGGCGGTCGGCCATGCCAGCAACGACGAGTGCGACGAACTGGGCATGTCGGCGGCCCAACGACTAGCCGCCCGGAGGGCCCTCGACGGCCTGGGCCTGCAGGTGGACCGAGTCCTGCTGGATGGTACGTGGGACTTCGTGGGCGGCGGTAAGGCTCGTACCATCGTGAAGGGCGACGCCTTCAGCCTGTCCATCGCCGCCGCGTCGGTGGTGGCGAAGGTGACCCGGGACCGGATCCTCCGGGCCGCCGAGTCGGAGTTCCCCGGGTACGGCTTCGCCACCTCCAAGGGCTATCCAAGTCCGGTGCACCGGGCCGCCCTGGCCGAGCGGGGGGCCACGACCTTCCACCGGAGGTCCTGGTCGTTCATGGACGGACTCCCGCCGGTGGGCGAGTCCCGACGGGACCCGCCGGGGACCCGGTCACTCTTCTGATCCACCAAACGGCCCTCCCACTGGAACGGTCCGGGTCGGGCTCTCGCTACCGTTCGGCCTGTGCAAGGGCTGGTGAGGCTGCTTTGGGTCGCCGTGGCGTGGACGGCCGTGGTGTGGGTGGGGCGCATCCGCAACGTGGTCGGCGACGACGCCCTGTCCGGTGGGGCCCGGGCGTGGCGCATCGTCGTGGCCGTCGTGTTCCTCGTACTGGCCGCCCTGCTGGCCACCGTGGCGCTCGGCCGGTGGCACCGCCGCCCGCTGGGTTCCACGCGTCTGGTGGCGATGTTCTGCCTGTGGACCATCGTGTTCTGGGCCGTCCGGGGCGGAGGGCTGCTCTTCGCCGACCATGACGCCGGATTCAAGGTGGTCCACACCATCCTGGCCGTCACTTCGATCGGCCTGGCCGCCGTCCTGTACCGGGTCGACCAGCGCGTCGCCTCGGCCCCCGGTGGCACCTCGGAAGTCTCGGCGCCGTTTGACGGGCGGTAGCCTGACGCCCCATGGGCCAGCCGATAACCGTCGTCGCCAAGCCGTCTTCTCGCTCCGGGGTCGTCCGTTACGAGACCAACCGTGCGCTCACCGGCATGGGCCACGAGCGCTACCGGGCCGGTGACGAGATCCTCGGCACGGCGCCCGCAGACGAACTGGCCCGGCGCCTGTTCGACCGGGGGGGGATCGCGGGGCTGCACGTGAACGGAAACGTTGTCACCGTGGAACTGGCCGACACCGACACCGGCGCCGACGGCATCGAGGACGTCATCGCTGGCCTCTACCTGTACTGGGTGGACGGTGTCGAGGTCCCGAGCGACGACGAGCTCACCGGCGCTGTCGGCTGACCGTCGACCCATCCGGTCACCGCATCCCTCCAAGGAGTCGGGGCCACCAGCTGTGGACGGGCCCGCCCCCGAGGACGGCGAGGATCGGGCCGAGGTGGGCGTCGGCCCGCATCCCGGGCCGTGGCCTGACGATCCACGGCTCGATTTGGAACTGTTGGCCGGCGGCGACCGGCGCAACGTGGTCGACCGCTACCGGTACTGGACCGTCGAGGCCATCGTGTCCGACCTCGACGCCCGACGGCACGCGTTCCACGTGGCGGTGGAGAACTGGACCCACGACCTGAACATCGGCACTGTCGTCCGCAACGCCAATGCCTTCGGGGCGGCCGCAGTGCACATCGTGGGGCGACGCCGGTGGAACCGCAGGGGCGCCATGGTCACCGATCGGTACCAGCACGTCGTCCACCATCCGGAGGTCGCCGACCTGGTGGCGTGGGCGGACGACGAGGGTCTGCCCGTGGTGGGGATCGACAATCTGCCAGGAGCCGTGCCGCTCGAGTCGATCGACCTGCCGGAGGCCTGTGTGCTGGTCTTCGGCCAGGAGGGGACCGGCCTGTCCGACGAGGCGAGCGGGGCCGCCGAAATGGTTTGCTCGATCACCCAGTACGGGTCGACCCGGTCGATCAACGCCGGTGTGGCATCCGGGATCGCCATGCACGCCTGGGTCCGCACCCACGCCGGTCCGCCGCCTACCTGAGTTGCGCCGGTGGCGACGAGTTGAGCTGACCGGATTCCGGCGCCCTACCTTACGCTGGCCGAATGACCCTTAACTCCGTCCGCCGAGCCCTCGTAGTCCTTCTCGCTCCCCTGATGCTGGTGGTGGCCTGCGGGACTGGAGACGGGGAGGCGCCGGTCAAGGAGGACGGCCACGGCTCCCACGATCACGGCTCCCACGATCACGGCAGCCTCCCTGGCATCGTGCTGGACGACCTGGCCGAGCCGCCGTCGGTCCGCATCGTCGTCGAGCCCGACGGTGCAGGAGGTGCCACCGTCGAGGTGGTGGTCGACGGTATCGATCTCGTGGTGGCCGACCAGCCCTTCGACCACCGGCCGGGTGAGGGCCACCTCCACGTCTCTGTGGACGGCACCACCGTGGCCATGACGGCCGACACCAAGATCCACCTTGTCGACCTGGTCGACGGCCACCGTGAGGTGGCGGTGAGCCTGTCATCCAACGACCACCGCGACTATCTCCTGGCCGGCTCGCTGATCGGCGACTCTGCCATGGTGGTGGTGACCGGTGGCCTAGCTCCGATCATCCCGGATCACGTGTTCTCCGTCGAGGTGTTCGAGGGCCAGGTGGTTGGCGGCGTGCCGCGCTTCGAGGTGTCGGTCGGTGACCTAGTCGAGATCGAGGTCGCCAGCGACGCTGACGACGAGGTCCACCTCCACACTTACGACGAGTCGGTGTCCGTCGCCGGCGGTGGACGGGCCTTCCTCCGAGTGGAGGCGACCATCCCCGGGGTGTTCGAGGCCGAGCTGCACGGCAGTGGCCTGAAGGTCTTCGAGTTGCAGGTGTCGTGACCGGCGTCGCCGGGCCCTTGACCGAGGTGGCCGTCGTGCTGGCCCACGGCGTCGGAGGCCGCACCGACCTCCCGTTGTCGGCCTGGCAGGCCGGCTGGTCGGCGGCGGTGGCCATGGTCCTGTCCTTTGCCGCCCTTGGGCTGCTCTGGCACCGACCCCTCCTGGCCGTCCTGGCCGACGGTCGGCCGGTGTCCGGCATCGGAGCCGCAGGTCGGTGGGCGGCGACGCTGGTCCGGGCCGCCGTCCTGGCCGTGTTCACCGTGGTGGTGACCGCTGGGATCGTCGGTGCCGACGATGTGAGCGCGAACCTCTCGCCGGTCGCCGTCTACGTAGCCTTCTGGGTGGCGGTGCCCGTCCTCTCGGCCCTCGTCGGGCCGTTCTGGCGTTCCGTCGGCCCGTGGGACACCCTGGCTCGGCTCGCGTCCCGGCGCCGACCTGCCGGATCGGCCGAACCGGCGGCGATCACCGGCGGCTGGTTGGCCATGGTGCCCGTCGGGGCCTTTCTGTGGTTGGAGCTCGTCTACCACGACGGGGCCCGCCCCCGGGTCCTCGGGTGGGCCGGGTTGGTCTACACGCTCGCCGTCGTCGCGGTTGCCCGCCGATGGGGGACCGAAGCAGCTCGTCGGGTGGAGGGCTTCGGTGTCGTCATAGACCTGCTGGCCCGCCTGGCGCCAGTGGGGCGCCGGGCCGACGGCCGCTGGGGGCTGCGGGCCCCGCTGGTCGGGGCGGCCGCCGAACCATTGCGTCCATCCGAGGTGGGCCTGGTCCTGCTGGTCCTCGGCGGTACGGCGTTCGACGGGGTGTCCCGGACTCGCTTCTGGGGCAATGTGGCCTCGGGCCGCTCGGGGTGGGACGCCACGGTGGTCGGCACGGCCGGTCTGCTCTGGGTCGTTGTGGTGGTAGGCGTGGCCTACCACTTGGCCGGTCGTCTCGGCGACCGGCTCACGTCCGGGGAAGAGGCGTCCGGGGACTTCGCGGTGCGGTTCGGCCACTCGCTGCTGCCGATCCTGCTCGGCTACCACGTGGCCCACTACTTCTCGCTACTGGTCCTCGAGGGTCAACTGTTCCGGGTGCTGGCCTCGGATCCGTACGGACGGGGTTGGGACCTGTTCGGCACGGTGGCCACCCCGGTGGACTGGACGCTGGTCTCGCCGACGACGGTGGGTTGGGTGCAGTTGGGGTCGATCGTGGCTGGCCACCTGGCTGGGGTGTTGCTGGCCCATGACCGGTCGGTGGCGTCCTGGCGGCCGGCCGTCGCGCTTCGCAGCCAGTATCCGATGCTGGCCGTCATGGTTGCCTACACGGTGTTCGGCCTGGTGCTGATGACGGGCTGAACCCCACTCCGGAGACGCCACACCCCCTTGCGAGTATCGAACATATGTTCGATACTGTGGGAGTGTCCCGATCCCTCCCCGCCCACCTCCTGGCCGAACCCGAGCCCTTCGACGACCTATCTACGGATACAGGACCCTCGGGTGATGGGCCACCCTCCACCCGTGCCCTCCGGTCGGTGGCCGGACCCGCCACGGTCCGATCCTCGCTGGCCGACATGGCTCGGCGGATCCGCCCCACCGTATTGGCCGTGGAGCGGTCCCTTCCGGTGGTCAGCGCTCTGGAGTCCGTACTCCCGTCCGGTCTCAGGCGGGGAAGCACCGTCGGCCTGTCGGGGGTGGGCGCGCGTTCGCTGGCTTTGGCCCTGGTGGCCCGGGCCACGCAGGAGAACTCGTGGGTGGCGGTGGTCGGTGACGGCGACTTGGGTCTGGTGGCTGGGGTCGAGGCGGGGGTCCGTCCGGAACGACTGCTAGTGGTGGAGGCCCCGGACCCTGAGTCGTGGGGGTCGGTGGTGGCCACCTTCGTGGGGGCGGTCGACCTGGTGATGGTGGCCCCGGTCCACCGCCCATCGGAGTCCGAACTCCGGCGCCTGGCCGCCCGATGCCGTGAACGCGGGTCAATCCTGCTCTATCTGCTCCGGGGTGCCGGGTTCTCTGGGATCGGTTCCTTGGCGGCGGGTCGCCCCGACTTGTCGTTGTCGGTGGTCGACGCCACCTGGGAGGGATCGGAGGCGGGTCCGGCCGGTCAGGTGGCCCGACTGCGTTGTCGACGGGCCGAAGTGGTGGCCGAGGGTCGGGGGATGCCACCGGGAGGACGGCGTTGCGAGATGTTGCTACCCGGCCCCGACGGCGTGCCGGCCTGTCTGTGACCGGCCTGTCGGAGATTCCCCCACCCCGGATCCTGGTGGTGGGATGTCCGGACTGGCCGTTGGTCGCCCTCGGCGTGGATCCGGCCGAACCGGCCCTCGTGCTGTCCGGCGGGCGGGTGGTGGCCACGACACCCGCTGCCCGGTCCTTCGGCGTGGTCCGGGGCCAGCGTCGACGCGACGCCCAGTTGGCCCATCCAGAGGTTCGGGTGTTGGAGCGGGACGTGACTCGGGAAGCCCGGTCCTTCGAGGCGGTGGCCTCGGCCCTGGGGTCGGTCACTCCGTGGGTGGAGGCCCACCACCCCGGGCGGTGCGCCTTCGGGGTCCGGGGGCCGGTCCGCCTGTTCGGCGGCGAGGCGGAACTCGTCGAGCGAACGGCCGAAGTGGTCCACAAGGCCCTCGTCGACCTGTCGGGTCCGGACGGCCGGCCGAACGGCGGTGGGACGTGCCGGATCGGGGTGGCCGACGGGATGTTCGCCGCAGTCCTCGCTGCCCGGATGGGCGGCCCGGCCCCCAGAGAGGCCGTGGTGGTCCCGCCAGGTGGAACCCCAGCCTTCCTCGCCCCGCTGCCAGTAGGCCTGCTCTCGGGGGATGGGTGCTCGCCGGAGGGCGGTGGCATACCGGTGGCCCGACGGAACCTGGTCGACGTCCTGGGCCGGCTCGGCCTGGCCACCATGGGCGCGTTCGCCGCCGTGCCGACAGCCGACGTGGCCGGCCGGTTTGGTGCCGAGGGTCTGGCCGTCCACCGTCTGGCGGCCGGCCTTGACGACCGTCCGCCGGGCCACCGCCCGGCGCCGCCCGATCTGGCCGTCTCGACGTCGTTCGATCCGCCGGTTGACAGGGTCGACCGTGCTGCCTTCGCCGCCCGGATGCTGGCCGAGTCGCTTCACGAGGGGCTGTCCCGCCGGGGCATGGCCTGCACCCGGGTACTAGTCGAGGTGGAGACTGGGCATGGGGAGCGTCTGTCCCGAGCCTGGCGGGACGAGGGTGCGCTCGGACCGGCCGCGGTGGCCGACCGGGTGCGGTGGCAGTTGGAGGGGTGGCTCCACGGGCCGCCGGCCATCCGGCCCACGGCACCGGTGGTGCTCCTCGCCCTGGTTCCCGACGAGGTGGTGCCAGCCACCGGTCAGCAGCTCGGGTTCTGGGGTGGGGCCACGGCGGCCGACGAGCAGGCCGGGCGGGCCGCTGCCCGGGTGGTCGGCCTGCTGGGTCCGGGAGCGGTGCGGGTACCCGAGTGGCGGGGCGGCCGGGATCCGGACGACGAGTTCGCTCTCGTGCCGTTCATCCCGGTCGACGACGGATCCGCCGGGGAGCGGGTCAAGGAGAGGGGGGCGACGAGCGGTCGGACCGGTTCGGTCGACGAGGGGCCGCCGTGGCCGGGGGCACTGCCCGGCCCCTCACCGGCCGCCGTCCACGCCGTCCCAGTCTTCGTCGCCCTACGGGATGCCGAGGGCCGACCGGTGGTGGTGGATGGCCGCGGGAACCTCTCGGCTCCGCCCCACTGGCTCCGGGTCGGAGGGGGGCGGGAGGAGGAGGTGGCGGTCTGGGCCGGTCCGTGGCCGGTGGACGAGCGCTGGTGGGATCCTCTCCGACACCGCCGCCGGGTCCGCGTCCAAGTGGTGGCCGAGGACGGGACGGCCCGGCTGCTAGTCCTCGACGTTGGTCGATGGCGGGTTGCCGCGACCTATGACTGACGAGTGGCGACTGGGTGGTGGTGGCCGAGGGGTGGCCGGCGGGTGACTGACGGGGTCCCGGGCGGTAGGTTCCCGCCATCACCACGACGACATGGAGGGACGGCACCGGCGTGGCAGAAGAACGTGAGGAACTCGACTGGGCTGGATACGGCACGGCGGTCCGCGACCTGGCCCGGATGGTGGCAGACGACGGGTACCGGCCGGACATGATCCTGGCCATCGCCCGGGGTGGACTGTTCGTGGCCGGCTCGCTGGGCTACGCCTTGGCCGTCAAGAACCTCTACGTGATGAACGTCGAGTACTACACGGGTGTAGATGAGCGCCTCGATATCCCGGTCATCCTCCCGCCCTACGTGGACTGGGTGGACCTGGACGACAAGCGGATCCTCATTGTCGACGACGTGGCCGATACCGGCCACACCCTCGACCTGGTCCACCGGAACGCCTTGGAACAGGTGGCCGAGGTCCGCTCAGCAGTGTTGTACCAGAAGCCCCAGTCGGTGATCGACTGCGAGTACGTGTGGCGACACACCGACCAGTGGATCAACTTTCCGTGGTCGACCGAGCCGCCGGTGGTCGACCTGGAGGGCGCCGGAACCGTCGTCCTCGACGCCTGATCCCCGACCGCTCTCCACCGGTCAAGCGTGGAGGGGGGCCCGGTTGGACGACCAGTCGAGCGACCGCTCCAGTTGCCCCGCCAGGGCCAGGAGCACGTCCTCCCGGCCGTAGGCACCGACCAACTGGACGGCGACCGGCAGCCCACCAGAGAACCCCGCCGGCAGCGAGACGGCTGGCTGCCCCGAGGTGTTGAACGGCGAGGTGTACACCGAGTAGGGGACCGAGCGCTTCGATCCACGCAACGGCTCGTCCTCGGTGGGTGAGAGTTCGCCGAGGCGGGGGGCGGGCTGCGAAGTGGTCGGGGTGAGCAGGACGTCGAAGTCCGCCCACCACGTGGCCAGGTCCCGTCGCCACCGCCCCATGGTCGCCTCGGCAGCCAGGTATTCGGGTCCGGTCACGCCTCGACCGGCCTCGGCCATGGCCCACGTGCCGGGCTCCACCTCGTCGGCGGTGACCGGTCGACCGAGTTGTGTACCGAGGTTGGCCATGTTGGCCACAGCACCGGCCCGCCAGTGCACGTTGAAAGCTTGGACTAGGTCCTTGACCACGCCGATGTGGGTGAATGCCTCCGGTCGGGATTCCACCACCTCGTGGCCGAGATCGGACAGCAGGTCCGCGGTCCGGCGGGCCGCAGCCTCGCAGTCGGGGTGGTTCTCGATGCGGTGGTTATCGGGCATCAGGCCGATGCGGAGACGTCCCGGGTCGCTGGCGCCCTGACCGGCGTAGGGGCGACCGTGGTCCGGTGCCACCACCCCGTCGCCCGGGAAGGGGATGGCACAGGCGTCGAGGATGGCCGCGGTGTCGCGCACTGTGTGGCTGACCACGTGCTGGCACGAGAACGACCACTCCTCCCGGGGCCCCTGGGAGATTCGGCCCCGGGACGGCTTCAGGCCGACGAGGCCGCACATGGCAGCGGGGATGCGGATCGATCCGCCGCCGTCGCTGGCGTTGGCCGCAGGCAGCATCCCGGCGGCCACCGCGGCGGCCGCACCGCCTGACGACCCACCGGCACCGTGTTCGAGGTTCCACGGGTTTCGAGTTGGCCCGTAGGCCCGGGGCTCGGTGGTGGCCATGAGGCCCAGTTCCGGGGTGTTGGTGCGACCCACAATGATGAAGCCAGCCTCCTTGTATCGGGTGACCAGGTTTGCCTCATTGGTGGCGATGAAGTTCGCGTCCTTCAGGGCCTTGGTTCCGGCGTGGTGGGGCTGGCCGGCCTCGGTGGCCCACAGGTCCTTGATGAGCATGGGCACGCCGCGGAACGGCCCGTCAGGCAGGTCCGGGGACGCGGCCAACTCGAGGGCCTGCTCGTACTGCTCGTGGATGACGGCGTTGACCTCGCCGTCGAGGCGCTCGATGCGGTTGATGGTGGCCTGCACGGCCTCCACTGCCGAGAGTTCGCCGGAGCGGATGCGGCGGGCCAACTCGACGGCGTCAAGGCGCGCCAGTTCGGAGTCTGAGATCTCGGACATGGCGGCGGACCGTACTGGCGCGGCCACCGGACGGACGGATCGGGTCGGCGGTGTTTCGGGGCCCCGTCGTTCAGGTGGCCTCGGCCCGCTCCAGATAGTTGTAGACGGTGAAGCGGCTCACCCCGATGGCCTCGGCCACGTCCTCCACGGACTTGCGCAGGGTGAAGGCGCCCCGCTCGTTGAGGAGGAACACCACCTCCTGCTTCTGAGCCCGGTCCATCTCGGCGCACGGCAGCCCAAGTTCGGCCTCCACTTCGGCGATGAGGGTCGGGAGGGCGTCGTGGAGGTCCAGGTGGGTATCGGGCAGGGGAGCCGGCGGGCGGACGCCTGCCAGAACCTCGTCGTAAAGGACCACCGGGACGTCGCCGACGGACATCGAATCGGCGGCCACCATGGTCCCCCCGAACGTTTCGACCACCGTGGCCACGGCGGCCAGGACAGCGTCTGCCGATGGGGAGGAGCTAGCGGAGACGGGAGCGGCGGCGGATCGAGCCACGGAGCGACCCTAACCGGTCTACAGAAGTTGACAAAATGTTGACGCGAAGCGAGGCGCACGGCAGCATTACGGGGTGACGGCAACCATCGCGCACACGCTCGACGACGCCTGCGCCGCGTTGGCCCTCCGGCCCGATGCCGTGGTGCTGGCCGGCGGAACCGACCTCATGGTGGAGGCAAATCGCGGTGCCCGCGACATGGCCGACGTCGTCGTGGTTGACCGGGTGCCAGAACTGCGGGGCTGGACTCGCGACGGCGACGTGCTTCGCATCGGCGCCGCAGTGACCTGCGCGGAAATGTCAGGCGGCGAGCCCGCAGCCCTCGTGCCCGCACTCGCCCAGGCGGCCCGGACCGTTGGCTCGCCCCAAATCCGCAACGCGGCCACCATCGGCGGCAACCTGGGCACCGCCTCGCCGGCCGGGGACACCCTTCCGGTGCTTGCCGCCTTGGACGCCGTAGTCGAGGTCCGTTCGGCTACCGGGACCAGGGACGTCCCCCTCGATGAATTCCTGATCGGAGTGAAGACCACCGCGCTGCTCCCCGGTGAGCTCATCGTCGCTGTCCGGGTCCCGGTGCTCGACGGGCCCCAGGAGTTCCTCAAGGTGGGGACCCGCAACGCGATGGTCATCTCGGTGGCCTCACTGGTGCTGGTCGTCGACCGTGTCGGGCGGACCGTCCGCATCGCCCTCGGGTCGGTGGGCCCGACGCCCGTCCGGGCGACCGAGGCCGAGGTGGTGGCCGCCGACCGGCTCGACTGGTCGGGTCGGGAAAGCCTCGACGCCGGATCCGCCGAGCGGGTCGCCGAACTGGTGGCCGAAGCGGCGCGACCCATCGACGATCACCGGGGGACCGCCGCGTACCGACGCCATGCCGTGGGCGTGCTGGCCCGCCGTGCGCTCCGTCGCGCGCTGCCCAACGCAGGGGAGGCGGCGTGATGAGCGACGAAGCTCTGTCCCTGACTGTCAATGGCCAGGCCCACCAGGTCAGCGACGCGCTCCCCGGCGAGAGCCTGCTGTTCGTGCTCCGGGAGCGCCTCGGCCTGGCTGGCTCCAAGAACGCCTGCGAGGAGGGCGAGTGCGGTTCATGCACCGTGCGGGTCGACGACCGTCTTGTGTGCTCCTGTCTGGTCTTAGCAGCGGCAGCCGCCGGATGCTCGGTGACCACCGTGGAGGGCCTGGCCCAGGAAGGAGGGGCAGCCACCGGGGCGGACTTGGCCGACGTCCAGCAGGCCTTCCTCGACTCCGGGGCGGTGCAGTGCGGCTTCTGCACCCCCGGTCTCCTCATGGCTATCGACGACCTGCTCGACCGGGAACCCGATCCCGACGAACTGGTGGTTCGCGAGGCCATCTCCGGGAACCTGTGCCGCTGCACCGGCTACGGGCGGATCCTTGCCGCCGTGGAGATGGTCGCCGCAGGTCGTCGGGACGCTGGAGGGACATCGTGAGCCCGACGGACGTCGCTGTTCGTTCCCGCGACCGCGTCGGTGCAGGTCCTGCTCGCATCGGCGAGGACGCTCCCCGCCCGGACGGCGTTCCCAAGGTCACCGGCGACTTCGCGTTCTCGAGCGACCTCTGGCACGCCGACATGCTCTGGGGCGGAACCCTGCGGTCCCCCCATCCGGCAGCCCGCATCAGTCGAATCGACGTTGCTCCGGCCCTGGCAATCACCGGCGTGCACGCCGTGCTCACCCACGAGGACGTGCCCGGTTCTCAGACTTACGGCCTTGAGCACCCCGACCAACCGGTTCTGGCTGTCGACGTGGTGCGCTACCAGGGCGAGCCGGTAGCAGTAGTGGCCGCCGACCACCCGGCTACGGTCCGCCGGGCACTCGAGGCGATCGTCGTCGGCTACGAGCCGACCGAGCCACTGGTCGACCCGGAAGTCGCCGAGACGGCACCTCCAATCCACCCCGACGGCAACGTGATCCGCCGCATCCACCTCCGCCACGGGGACCAGCAGGCTGCCGAGCGGCCCGGGCTGGTGTCCGTCGAGGGCACCTACGAGGTTGGCATGCAAGACCAGGCCTTCCTCGGACCCGAGTCTGGCCTGGCCGTGCCCGACGGCAACGGCGGGGTGGACCTCCACGTGGCAACCCAGTGGCTGCACGTCGACCGCGATCAGGTGGCCGCATGTCTGGGCCTACCGGTCGACGACGTCCGTATCACCCTGGCCGGCGTGGGTGGGGCGTTCGGCGCTCGTGAGGACCTCAGCCTCCATGTGCACCTCTGCCTGCTAGCCCTCCGAACCGGGCGGCCGGTGAAGATGTCGTACTCCCGCGACGAGAGCTTCTACGGCCACGTGCACCGGCACCCAGCCCGTATGTGGTACCGGCACCACGCGACTCCCGACGGCGACCTGGTCCGGGTCGAAGCCCGCCTCCTGTTCGACGGTGGCGCCTACGCCTCGACGAGCGCCGCTGTGCTGGCCAACGCCACCTGCTTTGCCGCTGGTCCCTACCGGGTGCCCTCTGCCGAGGTAGTGGGGACAGCGGTCCGGACCGACAACCCGCCGTGCGGAGCCATGCGAGGGTTCGGGGCGGTGCAGACCTGCTTCGCCCACGAGGCACAGATGGACCGGCTGGCCGACGCCTTGGGCATGGACCGGGTGTCCCTGCGTCGTCGAAACGCCCTGGCCCCGGGCGATGTCCTGATCACCGGACAACGGATCACCGGAACCCTCCCGGTGGTCGAGGTGCTCGATGCCTGCGCCGGGCACCCGTCGGCCGCCGTGGCGCCCGTCGAGCCGATGGCGCGCCCCGGCGGAGCCGGGCGGACCGCCGACGCGGACCACATCGTCCGGGGCGAGGCGTTGGCCCTCGGCTTCAAGAACCTCATGTTCTCCGAGGGTTTCGACGACTCCAGCGAGGCCCGCTGCGTCATCCACGACGGCGTGGCCACTATCACCAGTGCGTGTGTCGAGGTCGGTCAGGGCTTCGTGACCCTGGTCCGCCAGATCGTCGGCGAGGTCCTCGGCACTGCCGAGGTGGTCCTCGAGCCAGCATCGACAGCTGATATCGGCTCAGCCGGGTCGACCTCCGCCAGCCGGCAGACCTGGATGTCGGGCGGCGCCGTGCAGTTGGCCTGCGAGGCTGCCCGCGGCGAACTCCTAGCCCGACTGGCGGTCATCCACGGGACGGCTCCCGTTGACCTCGACCTCGTGGACGGCCGGGTGGTGGGGCTGCCTGACGGTCTGTCGCCGACGCTCGCGGAGGCCACCGGAGAACCGGTCGAGGCCACGGTGGTCCACCGACACGCCCCAACCGTTCCCCTGGATGCCGACGGGCAGGGCGACGCCCACGTGTCATTCGCCGTGTCGGCCCACCGTGCCATCGTCGACGTGGACCCCGACCTCGGACTGGTGAAGGTGGTGGAGTTGACCACCGCCCAGGACGTGGGCCGAATCCTCAACCCCCGTCAAGCGCTCGGCCAACTGGAGGGCGGTGCCGCCCAGGGGGTGGGCCTGGCCGTCATGGAGGAGGTGAGGGTCGACGAGGGTCGCATCCGCAACGCCTCGTTCACCGACTACCTGATCCCCACGGCGCTCGACATGCCGCCCGTGGAGGTGGCAGCGCTCGTCGAGCAACCGGAGCCCGGGGCACCGTTCGGCGCCAAGGGGATTGGCGAGTCACCGACCATCTCGTCCACCGCGGCGGTGGCCGGCGCCATCAGGGCCGCCACCGGCCACGACCTGCCCCGCGTGCCGGTCCGACCCGAGGACATCGCCCTTCATGGGACCTCCGGCGACCCACCTCCCGAGGAGGCAGCATGACGGCGCCCGTCAGCCCCGACCTGCCCCTCGAGGAACTGCGAATCGACGGCGACCGCCTTGTTCGTCGTCTCGAAGACCTGGCGGCCATCGGCCCCATCGAAGGCGGCGGCTCTTGCCGCCTCGCCCTGACCGACGAGGATCGGGCCGGTCGCGATCTAGTGATGGCCTGGATGCACGACCTCGGGCTCTCGGTCACCGTCGACGCCATCGGCAACGTGGTCGGCACCCGGCCGGGACGGACCAACGGGCCGCCGACCATGACCGGTAGTCACATCGACACTGTGGCCACCGGAGGACGCTACGACGGCAACCTCGGCGTGCTGGCCGGCCTCGAGGTTCTCGAGACGCTCGAGCGCTGCGGCATCGAGACCGAGCACCCGGTGGCCGTGGCCTTCTTCACCGACGAGGAGGGCGCTCGCTTCCCACCGGACATGTTGGGCAGCCTCGTTTACGTCGGTGGCCTGGCCCTCGAGGAGGCCCTCGACGTGGTGGGCATCGACGGCGCCGTGCTCGGTGACGAACTGGATCGCATCGGCTACCGGGGCACCGCTCCGTGCCCCGGCCCCCACCCCCGTGCCTTCGTGGAGCTGCACGTAGAACAAGGACCGGTGTTGGAGGCCGAGTGCACCACCATCGGCGCAGTGACCGGCGTCCAGGGCATCTCGTGGACCGAACTGGCAATCACCGGGCAGTCCAACCACGCGGGGACGACGCCGATGGAACTCCGCCACGACGCCGGCCACGTCGCGGCGGCCATCGCTGTGCACGCACGCTCCGTCGCCGCCCGCCTGAACGAGCGAACGGCCGCCGAGGGGCGCGACGACCGACAGGTGGCGACGGTCGGCCGACTGGACCTGCACCCCGACCTAGTCAATGTGGTCGCCGGCTCGGCGACGATGACCGTCGACCTCCGCAATACTGACGAGGGCCTGCTTCGTGAGGCCGAAGCCGACGTGGCCGCCTTCGTGGCCGGCATGGCCGCTGATGAGGGCGTGGCCATCGTCGACCGCACCCTGGCCCGGTTCGAGCCAGTGGTCTTCGACGATCGGGTGGTCGACATGGTGGCCGACGTGGCCGGCCGACTCGGCCACGCGGTTCGGCGAATGCCGTCGGGGGCGGGCCACGACGCCCAGATGCTGGCCCGGGTATGCCCAACCGGGATGGTGTTCGTACCCAGCAGAGACGGCATCAGCCACAACCCGGCCGAGCACACCGACCCCGCCGACCTGGTGGCTGGCGCCGACGTCCTTCTCCAGACTCTCCTCGCCCTGGACGGACTCGAACTCGACCTGAGAGACCCGACCCGATGATCCGGACCGTGACCATCGGGGCCGCCCAGATGGGCCCCATCCAACTGGCAGACTCCCGAGCCGACGTCGTCGAGCGTCTCGTTGCCCTCTTGCGGTCCGGAGCCGATGCCGGCTGCGACCTAGTGGTCTTCCCGGAACTGACTCTCACCACCTTCTTTCCCCGGTGGTGGGTCGACGACCTTTCCGAGGCCGACCACTTCTACGAAACCGAGATGCCCGGCCCCGAGACCCAGCCCCTGTTCGATGAGGCCCGTCGCCTCGGCGTCGGATTCCACCTCGGCTACGCCGAGCTCACTGGGGACGGCCACCGCTACAACACGGCCATCCTCGTCGAGCGGGACGGCACGGTGGTCGGCCGCTACCGCAAGGTCCACCTACCCGGCCATGAGGACCACGAACCGTGGCGGGCCTTCCAACATCTAGAGCGCTACTACTTCGAACCGGGGGACGGCTTCGAGGTCTACGGGGCGTTCGGCGGGGTGGTCGGCATGGCGATCTGTAATGACCGCCGCTGGCCAGAGACCTACCGGATCCTCGGGCTTCAGGGCTGTGAACTGGCGCTCATCGGCTACAACACGCCGGTCCACTACGCCCCGGACCCCGACCAGGACCGGCTCCAGGGCTTCCACAACGGCCTTGTCCTCCAGTCGGGGGCCTACCAGAACGGCATGTGGGTGGTCGGCGTGGCCAAGGCCGGATGCGAGGAGGGTTGCGACCTGCTGGGCGAAACATCGATCGTCGCCCCATCAGGCGAGGTCCGGGCCCTGGCGGCAACCGTCGGCGACGAGTTGGTGGTGGCCACCGCCGACCTCGACCTTTGCACCAATTTCAAGGAGACGCTCTTCGACTTCGATCGATACCGCCGCCCCGAGGTCTATGGCCGGATCACCGGCCAGCGGGGGCCGGAGATTCCCGACCATGTACGTGCCGACCTGGACCCCACCGGTCGGGCCGGGCAGGACCGAAGATGACCACCTTCGAGCTCAACGGAACGACCGTCGAGGCCTCGCCGGACCACCCGCACCTGCTAGCCGCCCTGCGCGACGAACTGGGCGTCACCTCACCCAAGGACGGGTGCTCGCCGTCAGGCCAGTGTGGCTGCTGCACGGTGCTGCTCGGCGGGAAGGCCCGGGTGGCCTGTCAGACGTCGATGGACAAAGCCGAGGGCATGGCGGTCACCACGCTGGAGGGCTTGCCGATTGACGAAAGGGAGCGGTTTGCCACCGCCTTTGCTGCCCACGGTGCTCTGCAGTGCGGCTTTTGCACGCCGGGCATCGTGATGCGGGTTAGGGCACTGCTGGACAAGGCTGTCGAGAAGGGCCGGCCGCTGGCCCGTGACGACGCGGCCCGCCACCTGGGCGCCCACCTGTGCCGCTGCACCGGCTACGTGAAGATCCTCGACGCAGTGGAGGCCTTGGCCTCCGGCGAGGTCACCGTGCCGCTGCCCACCAGCGGCATCGGGTCGAGCGGGGTAAAGGTCGAGGCCCACGAGTTGACCCTCGGTGACCGGCCCTACGTGGACGACCTGGTCCTCGACGGGGCCGGGCAAGGCGCCCGCGTCCCCGGTGGGTGGGAGTCCGACGATCTGCTGCATGCCGCGCTGCGCCTGGCCGATCACGCCCGGGCCGACGTGGTGCGCATCGACGCCTCGGTCGCCGAGGCCATGGACGGCGTGCACAGCGTCCTCACCGCGGCCGATATCCCCGGCGCCCTTCGGGTGGGGATCATCCACACCGACTGGCCGGTGATGGTTCCCGAGGGCGGACGCACCTCCTACCTGGGCGACGTTCTGGCGGTGGTGGTCGCCGACGACCGCGAGACGGCCCGCCGGGGCGCGGCAGCCATTGACGTCGAGTACGTACCGTTGACTGTTTACAGCGACCCTGTGGTGGCCGTGGCCGCCCACGAGGACGCCGTGTGGGAACTGGATGGCAATGTGCTCTCGGTGTCGCGCTACGTCCGCGGCGACGTGGAAGCCGCCCTGGCCGGTTCGGCCCACGTGGTCGAGGAGGTCTTCCAGACCCAGCGCATCGAGCACGCCTTCGTGGAACCCGAGTCCACCCTCGCCGTCCCCGTGACCGTTTCCGATGGGGGGCCGGACGGCCAGCCCGGCCTGTACGTGTACTCGGGCGGTCAGGGCGTGTGGGACGACCGGAACCAGATCGCCTCGGTCCTCGACGTCGACCCGCAGCGCATCACCGTCGAGCTGGTGTCCAACGGCGGGGCGTTCGGCGGCAAGGAGGACATGTCCAACCAAGCCCACGCCGCACTGGCCGCCTGGGCCACCGGCCATCCCGTCCGGTGCACGCTCTCGCGGGAGGAGTCGTTCCTCATGCACCCCAAGCGGCACCCCATTCGGATGGCCTACCGGGCCGGTTGTGATGCCGACGGCCGCCTCACCGGACTGTGGGTTCGGATGATCGGCGACTCCGGTCCTTACGCCTCGGTAGGCATGAAGGTCCTGGAGCGGGCCGCTGGCCACGCCAGCGGCCCCTACGTGTTGCCGACCATCGACGTGGAGGCGACTGCGGTGCGAACCAACGGCCCGGTGTGCGGGGCCTTCCGAGGTTTCGGAGCCAACCAGGCCCAGTTCGCCATGGAGGGCGTGATGGACAGGCTGGCCGAGAAGGCCGGCATCACCGGTTGGGAGATCCGGGACCGCAACGTCGTGTCACCCGGCTCGGTGTGGGGGCCGGGCCAGGTCATGGACGATGGCTGCCTTGGAGCCCGGGCCTGCCTCGACGAGGTGAGGGGCGCCTACGAGGCGGCTATGGCCTCGGGTCGGCCGGTGGGCCTGGGGCTCGGCCTCAAGAACTCCGGACTGGGCAATGGCCTCAAGGAGGTGGCGAAGGCCGTGGTCCGTTTCACCGACGAGGGCCGGGTCGAGGTGCGGCACTGCTGGACGGAGATGGGGCAGGGCATCCACACCGTGGCCCTTCAGGTTGCCGTCGAGGACCTGGGCGTGGATCCGGCCACCGTCGACGTCGTCGTCGACACCACCCGAGAGTTGGGGGCCGGCCAGACCACCGGCAGTCGCGGCACACTCATGGGCGCCGGATCGGTGGCCGACGCGTGTCGCAACGCGGTGGCCGATGGGTGCCGGAAAGGTGTCGACTACGAGGGCGTGTACCGGGTCGACTGGACCAACTCGCTGTCTGAAGGGGTCGAGAACCCGATCATCCACTCCACCTTCGGTTACGCCGCCCAGCTGGTCTTTCTCGACCCAGAGACCGGCGACGTCGACCATGTGGTGGCGGCCCACGACGTGGGTCGGGCTGTCAACCCGCTGTTGTGCGAGGGACAGGTGGAGGGATCGGTGCATATGGGCCTCGGCTACGCCCTGACCGAGGGCTTCCCGGCCGACGCCGACGGCCGGCCCCGCAACGACACCCTGCGCAGCCTGGGGATCATCCGCCCAAAGGACATGCCCCCGGTCGATGTCCGTCTGATCGAGTCGCCGCAGCCTGATGCCCCCTACGGCATCAAGGGCGTGGGGGAGATCGGCCTGGTGCCCACGGCTGGGGCGGTGGCTGCCGCGCTGCATGCCCGCGACGGCGGTTGGCGACACACCTTGCCCATGGCCGCCCCCGACCAGCAGGAGCGGTGGGCACCCTGGGACGGCCGATGACGGATTCGGCCACCGATCGGGCCGCTGACGGGCGGCTGCCGGGGACCACCCCGGGCCTAGTCTGCGCGCACCACCACCTCTACTCGGCGCTGGCCCGCCGCATGCCCGCTCCGCCCCGCACCCCCGCCAGCTTCACCGACATCCTCGAGCTCGTCTGGTGGCGCTTGGACCGGGCACTGGACCTCGAGTCGATCCGCTGGTCGGCCATGCTTGGCGCCATGGAGGCCCTGGAACGGGGCTGCACAGCGATCATCGACCACCACGAGTCCCCGGAGGCCATCGAGGGGTCGCTGGACGTGATCGCCGAGGCGTGCGCCGAAGTGGGCGTACGGGTGTCGTGCGCCTATGGGATCACCGACCGGCACGGCGCCGACAGTGCCCGGCGGGGCTTGGCCGAGAACGAGCGGTACCTGCGGGCCGGTGGACGGGGCATGGTCGGCGTGCACGCCGCGTTCACCTGCACCGACGAGAGCCTCGAGGCGGCCGCCGGCCTGGCCGCGGACCTGGGCGTCGGTGTCCACGTCCACGTGGCCGAGGGCGACGCAGACGCGGGCGCAGCCGGCCGACTTCGGCCCCTGGCCACCGAGGACTGGTTGTTAATCCACGGCGTGCACCTCGCCGACGACCACGGCCTGGCCGGGACCATCGTCCACAACCCCCGGTCCAACATGAACAACTCGGTTGGCTACGCCCGGCCCACCCGTTTCGCCAATCCGGTGGCCTTGGGCACGGACGGCATCGGAGCGGACATGTTCGAAGAGTTCCGCCTCGCCTACGTCCGCCACCGGGAGCACGACGTGACGGCCACCCCGGACACGGCGTGGTCGTGGCTGGAGGCCGGCTGGGGCCTGTTCCCCGAGGCCAGCGGCGACGTGGTCACGTGGTCGTACCCTCACGTCGACCCGTGGTCGCTGGCCTTCACCACCGGGGTGGGGCCGACGACCGTGGAGGTGGACGGCGAGGTCGTGCTGGCCGACGGACGACCCACCCGGGTCGACGCCGACGAGGTGCGGGCCCGGGCCGCCGAGTCGGCCGACCGACTTCACCGCCGACTGGACGAGGTCTGACTCCGTGACCCGATGGACGATCAGGAGGAGAGCAGCGACATGACACGACTGGTCATCTACCTGCAGGACGCTCACCCAATTGCCGAGGCGATGGAGTACGCCACCTACGCCGAGCAGCGGGGCTTCGAGGCGGTGTGGCAGGCCGACTCGCGGCTGGTGCGCGACGCCGTGGTGCCCATGGCCGCCTTCGCCACCTGCACAGAGACGCTCAAGATCGGTTCCGGGGTGGTCGACTGCTGGACCCGCAACCCGGCCCGCCTGGCGTCCACCTTCTCCACCCTCGACGACCTAGCGCCGGGCCGGATGATCCTCGGTATCGGCGCCTGGTGGGACCCACTGGCCGCCAAGGTCGGCATCGAGCGCCGTCGGCCCCTGAAAGCCATGCGGGAGGTCGTGGAGGTCTGCCGCTCCCTGCTGGCCGACGAGACGGTCACCTACCAGGGCGAGTTCGTCCACCTTGACGGGGTGGAGCTCGACTACGTGTACCAGGAGCGCCGTCCCAAGGATGTGCCCATCTACATCGGGGCCACCGGCGACCGGATGCTGGAGCTGACCGGCGAGATCGCCGACGGCGTGGTGCTCAACTACCTGGTGTCGCCCGAGTACACCCGGCGGGCCATGGACCGCCTGGCCGACGGTGCGGCCCGGGTCGGCCGTTCGGTCGACGACCTCGACCGACCACAACTGGTGGTGTGCTCAGTGGCCGAGACCCGAGCCGAGGCGCTGGATGGCGCCCGCCTCATGGTCACCCAGTACCTGGGGCAACAGCCCCACATCATGAAGGCTTCTGGGGTGCCCGAATCGCTGCTCGAGGAGATCGGCAGGGTCTTGACCTGGCCAGCCACCCACGAGCAGGTGGTGGCCGCCTCGAAACTGGTGCCCGACGAGGTCGTCCAGATGATCTGCGCGGCGGGCACCGCTGACGAGGTCCGCGAGAAGGTGGCGCAGTACATGGCCGATGGGTGTACCTGCCCGATCCTCTACCCGTTGGGCCCCGACGTTCGTCTGATGGTCGACACATTCGCCGACTGGACGCCGTGACAGAGTCGGTTCGGCCCATGGCCGCCACCCCGACCGGCGCCTCGACGGAGGGCCGAAGGCTGGTCCTCCGAGGTGCGCGCCATCCCGGCGACGTGGCGGTCTCCGACGGACGGATTGTGGCCGTCGGCACCGTCGAGCCCGAGCCGGGCGACGAGGTGGTGCGCTGCGATGGTGACGTGGTTACCGCCGGGCTGGTCAACACCCACCACCACCTGTACCAGTGGATGACTCGCGGCCGGGCCACCGGCTGTGGCCTGTTCGATTGGCTGGTCACCCTTTACCCGGTCTGGAATCGCATGTCTGTGGCTGACGTCCATGCCGCGGCGCTGGTCGGCCTGGCCGAACTGGCCGCCACGGGCTGCACGGCGGCGGCCGACCACCATTACGTGGTCCCCGGCGGTGACGACACCGTGTTCGACGCCATCGTGGAGGCCGCTGGCACCGTCGGCATCCGGATTCACCTGTCTCGCGGTTCGATGGACCTCGGAGAGTCCCGTGGGGGCCTGCCGCCAGACCGTCTGGTCGAGGACCGCGACGCCATCCTCGCCTCGACCGAGTCGGTGGTGGCGCGCCATCACGACGGCGACATGGTCCACGTGACCATCGCCCCGTGCAGCCCATTCTCGGTGACCACCGAACTGATGGTGGAGTCGGCCGAGCTAGCCCGTCGCCTAGGACTCCGGCTCCACACCCATCTGTGCGAGACCGTCGAAGAACAGGAGCACTGTCTGGAACGGTTCGGCCGCCGTCCGGTGGAGATGCTCGAGGAGTGGGGTTGGGTGGGCGACGACGTCTGGCTGGCCCACGGCATCCACATCGACGACCACGAGATGGGAGTGCTAGGGACGGCGGGAACCGGGGTAGCGCATTGCCCCTCCTCCAACGCTCGTCTGGCTGCTGGTCTGTGCAGGGTTACCGACCTGCGCGCCGCTGGCTGCTCGGTGGGTCTGGGGGTGGACGGGGTGGCTTCTAACGAGGTAGGCGGCCTGTTCCCAGAGCTCCGTCAAGCCCTGTACACGGCGCGGATCCGCGAGCGTCGGGCCGACGCTCTGATGCCCGCCGACGTAGTTGAGATCGCCACCCGAGGCGGTGCCGACTGTCTGGGCATGGCCGACGTCGGGTCGTTGGCAGTAGGGATGCGAGCCGACCTGGCTGTGTGGCCGGGCGACGATTTGGGCGACGTGGCTGACGTGCTGGCCGGCCTAGTGCTGGGCCCAGACCGGCGGGTGCGGCACCTCTACGTGGACGGCCGGCCGGTGGTGGCCGACGGCCACCTACTCGGCGTCGACCTCCGGGCCGCCCACCGAACGCTGGCCGAACGGGCCCGCGTCCTCTGGGACTGACGGGCCGGTCCGCGTCGGCCATGATGACGGTGTGAGCACCGTCGCCGAGTTCACCATCGAGCCCTTTGTGGAGGGCGAACTGGGTCCGCACGTCCGGGCCGCCATTGGGGCGGCCGAGGCTGCTGGCCTGGTCGTTGAGATCGGGCCATTCGGGACCTCGGTGGAGGGGGAGTCGGCCGCCGTGCTCGCCGCCGTGCACGCTGTGGTCCGGGCCGCCGTCGACCACGGTGCCACCCGGGTGAGCTTGCAGTTGACGGTGGCCTCCGATCTGGCCTGACCTGCTGAGATCGCGGTCGCCGGGAGACAGCGGGACGTTTGTTCTTTTGTCTTGATCTCGTCCACTCCGGCACCCGCCGCCCTTGGCATCGCATACCGGCGGGAGGAGCGCTGAACCACCCCGCCCAGGGGGCTATCGGTCGGTCAGGAGCGCTGCACGCCGGTGAAAAGGACCACGACCTCCTCGTCGGCGTCCACGCAGCCGTCTCGTCGAGCGGCCAGCAGGCCGGCCATCCCGGCGGTACCCGTGGGGTCGGCCGGGACGTTGGTGTGGGTCCGGACCAGATCGTGGGCCTCGACAATGTCGGCCTCGGCGGCCACCACGGGGCCGCCGGGCACCTGCCCGAGGAGCATGTCGGCCACCACGGCCCGCCAGTCGTAGGCCATGTCGTCGAGGATTCCAGTGGCCGCAGAACCGGGGTTCTCCCAGGGCCACATGTGAACGCCATCCGGTTCGCATAGCGCGGCGGCGACGTCGTCGGCGCCCGCCACCCGGTCAAAGGCCCGGGCTAGCGGAGCGCAGCCCTCCGCCTGGACGGCGACCAGGCTGGGACGGTCGGTCACCGCACCTAGCTCGACGGCATCGGCCAGAGCATGGACGATGCTGCTGGCCATTGTCGCCCCGCCGACCTGGACGAACAGGCGGGTGGGGGAGGCCGTGTGGTCGGCGAGGCCGGCCACCAACTCGTAACCGAGGGTCCGACAGCCGTCCAGCGTCCACGGTGCCTCGGTGCCCTGCACGGTGAACGGTACGGCGCCCTCAGCTACCAGCTCCCGGAACCGCAGGATGCACGGGTCGCCCTCCTCGCCGGCACGCCGCTCACATGTCCGCACCTCGGCGCCCAGGCTGTGGAGGCGGTCCAGTACCACCGAATCGGCCCAGGTAGGGACATGGACGGCGAGGGGGCGTCCACAGGCCCGGGCCACCACGGCGGCGGCCAGCGCGGCGTTCCCGCAAGACGAGATGGCCAGTGGCGTGTCGATGGGGACCTCATCGACGGCCAGGTGAAGGGCCAGGCCGAACAGGTGGCGGGCCTTGTGGGTGCCGGAGACGTTGGACGTCTCGTCCTTGGCCCAGATGCCGCCCGTCTGCCCGACGGCCTCGGCCAGGGTGCGCTGGCGGACCAGCGGGGTGAACCTGAAGCCCCGACCGTCGACCTCAACCACCGCGTCGTCTAGACGTCGGACCAGGTCTACGAACTGGACGTCCGACCAGCCGGCGGCCATGGCCCGGTGGTGCGACCAGAGCAGGTGGCGGAATGCCACGAACGGGTTGGTGTCGTCGGCTAGGCGAGTGGCGGCCGACGGCCAGGTCGCGTCGGGAGGGGTGCCCAGCCAGCCCAGCCTGGGGTCGGGGCTGGACATGGCGGTCTGTATCAGAGCTCAGCGGGCCAATAGCCCGGTGCGACAGTTGAATTCGTCGATCGCGGCGTCCCAGTCCGGTCCCATCGACTGGACGTGCTGCCAGAAGGCCTGATCGCGTCGGACTTCGAAATCCTCGAATTCCACGCCGTGCTGCTCAATCCAGGTGTAGTAGCCGAGGTTGAAGATTCGGTTCCGGCCGGTCTCGTCCAAAACCTCGACGTGATCGGTGTCGGCACCCCACAGGTGGGTGGATAGCGCGGAGTCGGCCTCCGTGTCGGAAAAGCCACTGGCATAACGACCGGCCCGCATCGACTCCCGTTCGCTGCCGTACATCTCGCCGCCGTCGGTGGCCAGGGTGATCAGGGCGTCGTCGGCGCCGAGGTCCAGTTCGCGGGCCGTCTTGATGGCAGCCACCACGTTGCAGATGCTGGACAGGCCAAAGTGGCTGAGGGTGTCGAGCACCTCGTCGCGCACACCGGCTGCTCCTAGTCGTGCCAGCCCCTCGGCGGTGTTGAAGGCCATACCCAGTTCGTCACAGGCCGTGTCCGACACACCGACGACGACGTCGGTGTTCATCACGTTGTGGATGAACGGGATGTGCTTGTCGCCGATGCCTTGGATGTTGTGCTCGCCGTAGCCGTTGTAGAGCATGGTTGGGCACTCGACGGCCTCCACGGCCACGATGCGGGCACCGTGGTCGGCCTTGAGGCGTTCACCGGCGGCCAGGGTGCCCGACGACCCCGACGCGGCCACGAAGCCTGCCAGGCGCAGGCCGGGGCTCTGTTCGGCATGGTGCCGGTACAGGTGGGCCAGGGCGCGAGACGTGACCTCGTGGTGTCCGACGTGGTTAGCGAATTCGGTGAACTGGTTGAGGATGAAGTTGGTCGGGTCGAGGGCCAACTCGTCACAGGCGTCGTAGATCTCCTTGACGTTGCTCTCCGAGCCGGTGGTGCGGATCACGTCGTCGGGGTCGTCGATCCACTCCTCCAGCCACTCGAAGCGTTCGCGGCTCATGTTCTCGGGGAGCACGGCCACACCGCGGCAGCCCATGAGGCGAGAGATGGCCACGCCGCCCCGCGCGTAGTTGCCGGTCGACGGCCAGATGGCCCGGTGCACCGTGGGGTCGTATTGGCCGGTGACCACCCGGGGGACCAGACAGGCGTAGGCGGCCAGCACCTTGTGGGCGCCGATCATCGGAAACCGGTTGCCGAAGGCCACGATGATCGGTGATGGCACGCCGGTCACCTCCTCGGTAAGCACCACGTGTTCGGGTAGGGCCACGGTGCCACCATGAAGGTCGTTGTACCAGTGGCACCGAAAGAGGTTGCGGGCGTCGGCCGCGTTGCGGTCCACGCCGGCGAGCGAGGCCAGAACCTCTTCGGGGATGGTCGACGGGTCTGCCAGTTGGGCGAAGGTGGGCAAGACGATGCACTGGTCGCGGAACCGTTCGACGCTGCGCTCGTAGACGTCCGTGTCGACCACTGCGGTGGACAGCCCGAAGCGGTCTGGGTCGAAGGTGGCGGTATCGAAGGAGGCGTCGGCGAACGTGCCGATGCCTGCGCTGGAGGGAGTACTCATGGCGACACGCTACCCAGTTCCCGGTTCCTGGATTGACAAAATGTCAAGCTTCAGGCACCTCCCGGGACCCTGCGGCGTGACCGATGTCGCGTCCCACGGAGGCCGGGATGCCCCCAATCTGGGCCTGAGCGATGGGAGGCTAGGGAAATGGTTCGATGGGTTCTGAACCTCGTGGTCGCTTTCGGCCTGGTGGCGATCGGCGTCGTCGCGGCTGCCCGGGTCGCGGAGCCGTCGGTCCGTCCCGTCCTGTACCCGCCCTCCGCGTCGCCGAGCACCGCCGCACCGACCACCACGGGCCCGGCCATCACGACGCCTCCGACGACCATCCGTTCGATGGCCCCCGAGTCCACGGCGACCTCGGGGACGACGGTCGCACCTACGACTATGGCCGCGCCTACTACGACGGTCGTCCCTGCGACGACCGCGGCGACCACCACGACGACCAGCGAGCCGGTCGACGAGGAGGCTGTTCTCACCGCGTCATACGCCTGGGGCCGGAGCGACGATGCTCTAGTGCTCCAGCGGGTGCTGGGGGTCGAGGTCGACGGCTGGTACGGGCCGGCCACCCGGGAGGCCCATTTGGCCGAGAACGCGGCCCGAGGCCTGTCGGTCGAGGCCGTGCCCGCCTCGCCGACCACGACAACCACGACAACCACGACGGTGGCCACCACCACGGCCCCTCCGGCGGCCACCACAGCGCCCCCCACTACGGCGGGCGTTCCGACGACCACTGCCCCGCCGCCCAGCACCACGGCTGGGATGTTCGGCGGGATGGGAGCCAAGCTGGTTGCCCAACTGCTGGGCCAGCCGTGCATCGCCGACGGCGACCTGAGCGACTGCGGCCCGGAGGTCCATGCCCTAGTCAAGGGTCTCATGGGCTGACTTGCCCCACTCCGGCGTAGGCCACCAGGGGCATTGTAGATCGAACATATGTTCGATACGGTCCGACGATGGACTGGTCAAGCGGTCGGATGTCGTGGCGGGAATTGGAGGGGCGCCTCTCCGATCGCCCCTTCGACCCGGCCCCTCGTCGGGATACCGCTCCCCGGCCCGCCCCGGACCCGCCCGGGGAGCGAGCGGGTCTCCGGTCGGAGGACCCGCCGTACGCCGAACTGCACTGCCACTCACACTTCAGCTTCCTAGACGGGTCTTCGTCGCCCGACGAGCTAGTGGCCGAGGCGGTCCGGCTCGGCTTGAGCGCCCTGGCCCTGACCGACCACGACGGCTTCTACGGGGTGGTTCGCTTCGCCGAGGCGGCGAGGGAGCACGACCTGCCCACGGTCTTTGGCAGCGAACTCTCGCTGGACGCCCCCCGGCCCCGGACCGGTTCGCCCGACCCGTCGGCCACCCACCTGGTAGTCCTCGCCGGGGACCCGGTTGGCTACGCCCGCCTCGGCACAGCCATTGGCGAGGCCCAGCTGGCCGGCGCCAAGGGCCATCCCCGGACGTCGCTGGACCGTCTAGCCGAGTTGGCCGGGACCGACCCGCACTGGATGGTTCTGACCGGCTGCCGCAAGGGAGCGGTCCTCGCCGCCCTCGAGGCCGGTGGACCCCTGGCGGCCCGTCGAGCCCTCGACGATCTGATCGACCGGTTCGGGCGTGACCGGGTGGTGGTCGAACTGTGGGACCACGGCCATCCGCTGGACGCCGAGCGCAACGAGACCCTGGCTCATCTGGCTGCCGCCGCCGGCGTCGGGCTGGTGGCCACCAACAACGTCCACTACCACCGTCCGGCCCGCCGGCGCCTGGCCGCCACCATGGCCGCTGTGCGGGCCCGTCGCACCCTGGACGACCTAGACGGATGGCTCCCGGCGGTCGGTGGAGCCCACCTACGGTCGGGGGCCGAGCAGGCCCGACGGTTCGCCCGCTGGCCCGAGGCGGTGGCCGCCGCCGACGAACTGGGCCGCCGGTGCGCCTTCGACCTTCGTCTGGTGGCGCCCGGCCTGCCGCCCTTCCCGTGTCCCGATGGGCTGGACGAGATGGGCTTGCTCCGTCGCCTGTCAGCCGAGGGGGCCATCGAGCGGTATGGGCACCGACACGCCGAGCGGGTGGTAGGGGCGTGGGCCCAGGTCGACCGTGAGCTGGACGTCATCGACTCGATGGGCTTCCCCGGCTACTTCCTCGTGGTGTGGGACATCGTGTCGTTCTGCCGACGGGAGGGGATTTTCTGCCAGGGGAGGGGATCGGCTGCCAACTCGGCGGTCTGCTTCGCCCTGGGCATCACCAACGTCGACGCAGTGGGCCTCGATCTGCTCTTCGAGCGGTTCTTGTCGCCGGAGCGGGAAGGACCGCCCGACATCGACCTCGACATCGAGAGCGGCCGGCGGGAGGAGGTCATCCAGTACGTGTACGGCCGCCATGGGCGGCGCCACGCAGCGCAGGTGGCCAACGTCATCACCTACCGACCCCGCTCGGCGGTCCGCGACGTAGCCCGGGCGCTGGGTTACGCCCCCGGCCAGCAGGACGCCTTCGCCCGGGGCCTAGACCGCCGGGCCGCCATCGCCCCCGACCAGAAGGGGCTGCCCACCGACGTAGCGCTCCTGGCCACCGAACTGTGTGACGCCCCCCGACATCTCGGCATTCATTCCGGCGGGATGGTGGTCTGCGACCGGCCCATGGCCGAGGTTTGTCCCGTGGAGTGGGGACGCATGGCCGACCGCAGCGTGCTCCAGTGGGACAAGGACGACTGTGCGGCAGCAGGCCTGGTCAAGTTCGACCTGCTGGGCCTGGGGATGCTCAGCGCCCTGCACCACACGGTGGACCTAGTGGCAGCCCACGAGGGGGTGGTCGTCGACCTGGCCCGCCTGCCTCAGGACGATGACGTCTACGACATGCTCTGCGCCGCCGACACCATCGGGGTGTTCCAAGTCGAGAGTCGGGCCCAGATGGCCACCCTGCCCCGGCTGCGGCCCCGTCGCTTCCACGACTTGGTGGTCGAGATCGCCCTCATCCGGCCCGGCCCCATCCAGGGCGGGTCGGTGCACCCGTATCTCCGGCGCCGCGACGGCCGCGAACCGGTCACCTACCTCCACCCGTCGTGCGAGAACGCCCTAGCCCGGACGCTGGGGGTTCCCTTGTTCCAGGAGCAGCTCATGCAGCTGGCCATCGACGTGGCCGGCTTCACGGCGGCCGAGGCCGATCGGCTGCGCCAGGCCATGGGGTCTAAACGGAGTCAAGCTCGGATGGAGGCCCTCCACCGTCGGTTCCTGGACGGGGCGGCCGACCGGGGCGTCCCCGGCGACGTGGCTGAACAGGTATGGCAGAAGCTGGCCGCCTTTGCCGATTACGGCTTTCCGGAGAGCCACGCTGTGTCGTTCGCCCACCTGGTGTACGCCAGCTCTTGGCTGAAGTACCACCACCCGGCAGCGTTCTGCGCCGGGCTGCTGAATGCCCAGCCCATGGGCTTCTACTCACCCCACACCCTGACCCAGGACGCCCGACGCCATGGCGTCGATGTCCGCACCCCGGACCTGAACCGTTCATCCGCCGGGGCGACCTTGGAAACGGGGCCGGAGGAGGGAACCGGGCCGGTGTTGCGGATGGGCCTGGGATCGGTGCGCGCCATCGGGTCGGACTTGGCCGAGGTCATCGCCGCGGGCCGGCCCTACGGGTCGATCGAGGATCTCCAACGACGGGTCGACCCGGGTCGTCTGGCTATGGAGGCGCTGGCCACCGCTGGGGCATTCGGCTGCTTCGATGCCGTCGGGGCCGGCCGGCGGGAGGCCCTGTGGACGGCCGGGGCGTTGGCTGCCACCGGGCCCGATCACTTGGCCGGGATGGTCACCGGCACGGCACCGCCTCCGCTACCCGCCATGACCGCCCCCGAGTTGGCCCGGGCCGACCTGTGGGCCACCGGGGTGTCGCCCGACGGGCACCCCACCCGCTTCCTCCGGGAACGACTGGCCGCCGACGGAGTGGTCACCGCGGCCGACCTGCGGTCGATGGCCGATGGGTCGAAGGTGGTGGTGGCCGGCGTGGTCACTCATCGGCAGCGCCCCCACACGGCGGGCGGCACCACCTTCGTGAACCTCGAGGACGAGACCGGACTGGTCAACGTGGTCGTTTCCCGGGGCTGCTGGGTCCGGTACCGCGACGTGTTGGGGGCCTCGGCGCTGTTGGTGAGGGGGCGGGTGGAAGCCGTCGAAGGGGTGGTCAACGTGGTGACCGAACGGGTCGAACCGCTATCGGTTCGACCACCGGCCCGCACCCGGGACTTCCGCGAGAGGAGCCGTCAGGGTCGGGGGGGCCCGGACCCGACGGC
>JAZADN010000038.1:0-23750 GCA_036123585.1 Actinomycetota bacterium
AGCCTATGGAGGTTTGAAGTTGGGGTAAAGCGAACGGAGTCAACCTCTCCTCGGCTAGCCCCACATGTAGGCGACCTGCCTGTGCGTATCTACACCTAGGGCTCCTGGCGTCGTCCACCCCCCCCCCTGCGGGGTGGAGGGGTTCTGGAGAAACCCCACCCAGGATCCGACATCGAAAATTTAGGTGTGGTAAAATGGAGGTCGTCGACATCATTTCGGCCGCCTTCGGGCGGTCTTTCTGCTTTTTCAGCCCAAAGACAGCTTCCAACCCGACAGCACTCCGCATCGTCGGATGCATCGCCTTTACATGAGGTGTCAGAGACACCCACTGCCGCCCCCGGCAAGGGTCGCCGGGCTGTCCCGGTTGGCGATTTATCGGCACCTATCGTCGTTGCCGTGACGACGTTCGACCCGCGGAGGCTAAGCGGTGTCGTGGCCGCGGGCATGAGCCTGGCGGTAGGAGAGTTCTTCGCAGGGCTCTTCGGGATTTCGTCACCCGTAGTCTCCGTCGGAGATCTGGTGGTTGACGTCACGCCGGGCCCGGTGGTCCGACAGACCATCGAGTTGTTCGGCACCTTGCAGAAGCCGCTCCTGCTGGGCGGAATCGTGGTCGTCTGCCTTCTGCTTGGGGGCTCGCTCGGGCGGAGGGCTGACAACGTCGCGTATGCGGGTTTTCTAGCTGCCGGGGTGGTTGGTGGGCTATCTGCTGGCTGGTCGGGCTCCCCGCTGGGTGGTCCGGCGGTCAGCGTCCTGGCCGCTGTCGCTGGGATCGCCGTCCTTCATAAAGGGCGCAGCCTGCTCCCGGCTTTCCTCTGGCCCGAACCTGATAGGGACTCCATCGACGTTTCTCCCGATGTGGAGGATCCGCGGATCCGGGTTGCCACCCGACGGGGCTTTCTCGGATACGTCGCCGGCATGACAGTGGCCGCGGGATCGCTGGCCGTCGGCAGTCGTGTGTTGGTCGACCGACGCGGTGATCGACTTCGCGAGGAAGTGACCCTCCCAACTGGTCGGCGGACCATCCCAGCCGGAGATCGGACGGTTCCGGCCCCGACCACCACCGAAGGACCATTCGGCCCGCCCGAAGGACTGACCTCGTGGATCACCCCCAACGATCGCTTCTACCGGATCGACACCGCCCTCGTCGTCCCCCGGGTCGACTCGGAGAACTGGTCGCTCTCCGTCGACGGGTTGGTCGACCGACAGGTGACGGTGACCCTGGAAGACCTGCTGGCCATGGACCTCGTCGACGCTGCCGTGACCCTGAACTGCGTCTCCAACGAGGTTGGTGGCCACCTGGTAGGCAACGCCGTTTGGACCGGGGTCCCCCTGCTTGATCTCCTCGAGTCGGCCGGCATCTCAACCGAAGCTGAACAGGTCATGGGTCGATCGGTCGACGGCTTCACCGCCGGCTTTCCACTCCACCTCCTCGATGGTGACCGGACGGCCCTGATCGCCGTCGGAATGAATGGCGAACCCCTACCGTTCCGCCACGGCTTTCCGGCCCGATTGGTGGTGGCCGGGATCTACGGCTACGTCTCTGCGGTGAAGTGGCTGCACCGGATCAGCCTCACCACCATGGATGAGGACGGCTACTGGATCCCCCGAGGCTGGGCCAAGGAGGCGCCCATCAAGATTGCCTCTCGGATCGACGTGCCCCTCCGGTCCCAGTTGCCGGCTGGTCGCCATGCCGTGGCCGGGGTGGCCTGGGCACCGGTCTCCGGTGTAGCGGCCGTCGAACTTCGCGTCGACGACGGCCCATGGACCGAGTGCCGGCTCTGGAGCGAGGAGGCGCCCGGTCGCGCCGGCGACTCGTGGGTCCAGTGGTCCACCGAGTGGGACGCGCAGCCGGGGATCAGGTGGCTGCGGGTCCGCGCACATGACCGAGATGGTCGACTCCAGCCGGCGGGTCCGAAGGCCATAGCCCCCGACGGTGCTGAGGGGTGGCACGCCCGCCAGGTCCTCGTGGTCTGACCTAAAGCGGGGCTGAATGCCCGCTCGAGTGCTGGGGACTACCGTTGGGGCCGTGACGGTCCCGTTGGAGTACCGGGCGCTAGCCGATCGGTTCGAGGCCATCCGCGACGCGACCGGTCGGACGTCCGACTCCCTCGTCCCCCGCTCCATCATGCGGGGCATCGCAGCGGGGACCGCTCGGTCGCCTGCACTCCGCAGGACCGACCCGATGAAGAGCCACCAGCAGCGGTCGCTCTGGGGTCGTCTGGCTGACGAGGCGGCTGCCCGCCCCGAACTAGTTGGCTTCGTACTCCTCGGCGAGGGCGGACGGGCTGAGTTGGCTGAACGGCTCGGAGTGCCCCACCGGACCCTGACCGCCCGCCTCGACGGATGGCGGAGAACCCGACCTCGCCTCGTCGTGCCATACAGCGGGCGTCGGAAGGCTGGTGGGGCACCGCTGGTCGCAGTGCAGCTTCCGGCCGTGTCCGACCTGGTTCTGTGGGCGGCGACCATCCGAGCCGTCCCCGACGCGGTCGACGGCCGCCCGCCCCATCCGTTGCTGGTGGCCGACGCTGCCGAACGCTTGGCCATGCTCGATACCCGGGGTCCGGCCACCGACCGCTGGCCGGACCTAGACGACGCGATCGAGGACCTTGGGGCAGCCATCGCCCGCAGGGGTGGTGAACCCCCGATCCGACGACTCGAAACTGGCCGCCACCGCTGAGTAGGGATCGGCTCGACAACCCCCGCCGTCGGTCACACCACTGCCGTCGCCCAGTCACCCGCCCGTAGCCTTGGTACGTGGCCCCCACTTCTACCCCTGAAGCAGCGCGTACCGGCACCCGTCCCGACCTGCGGAACATCGCCGTCATCGCTCATGTCGACCACGGCAAGACCACCCTCGTCGACGCGCTGCTCCGCCAGTCTGGCGTTTTCCGCGACAACGAAGAGGTTGCTGAGCGGGTCATGGATTCCATGGACCTAGAGCGGGAAAAGGGCATCACCATCCTGGCTAAGAACACAGCCGTTGTGCGTGACGGGGTCAAGGTCAACATCGTCGATACGCCGGGACACGCTGACTTCGGCGGCGAGGTGGAACGGGCCCTGAACATGGTCGATGGGGTCATCCTGCTCGTCGACTCGGCCGAAGGACCCCGCCCCCAAACCCGCTTCGTGCTCCGCAAGGCCCTCGAGGCCGGCCTAGCCATCGTGCTTGTGGTCAACAAGGTCGATCGCACCGACGCACGTCTCGCTGAGGTGGTCGACGAGACCTACGAACTATTCCTCGACCTGGACGCGACCGAGGACCAGATCGACTTCCCGATCGTCTACACCGATGCCCGGACCGGGACTGCCACCCTCGACCCGGCTGTTCCCGGCACCGACCTCGGTCCGTTCTTCGACATCCTCCTCGACCACGTCCCACCACCATCGTTCGACGACGAGGCACCCCTGCGGGTCCACGTCACCAACCTCGATGCTTCGCCGTATCTGGGACGCATCGCTGTGTGTCGGGTCGACAGCGGCACCCTGCGCCGGGGCGCCGCCGTTGCCTGGTGCCGGATCGATGGAGCGATCCAGCCGGCCCGCATCGGCACCATCACCGTCACCGAGGCCCTCGACCAGGTTGAGGTCGACGAAGCCGGCCCGGGCGAAATCGTCTATGTGTCGGGCATTGACGACGTCACCATCGGCGAGACCCTGGCCGACGTCGACGACCCTCGCCCGCTGCCAAAGATCACCGTCGACGAACCGACGCTGTCCATGTCCGTCGGCGTCAACACCTCCCCGGTGGCCGGCGCCGACGGCGACAAGCTCACCGCTCGACAGGTCAAGGCCCGCCTTGACGCCGAACTGATCGGCAACGTGTCACTGCGAGTCCAGCCGATCGAGCGTCCCGATGCCTGGGAAGTCCAGGGTCGGGGGGAGTTGCAGTTGGCAGTCCTCGTTGAGACGATGCGGCGCGAAGGCTTCGAGTTGACCGTCGGCAAGCCGGCCGTCCTGCTCCGCGAGATCGATGGAACCCTCCACGAGCCCACGGAACGCCTATCGGTCGACGTGCCCGAAGAGCACGTGGGCGCGGTCACCCAACTGCTCGGCGAGCGCCGGGCCCGCATGGGGGATATGACCAACCACGGAACTGGATGGGTGCGTCTCGACTATGTGGTTGCCGCCCGGGCTCTGATCGGCTTTCGCACGGAGTTCCTCACCGAGACTCATGGGACTGGCTTGTTTCACCACGTGTTTGAGGGGTGGGAGCCGTGGATGGGAGATTTGAGGACCCGCCTGACCGGCAGCGTGGTCGCCGACCGACAGGGCGCGGCCACCGCTCACGCCATCACGGGGCTCCAGGAGCGGGCGTCGATGTTCGTCGGTCCAACCGAACAGGTCTACGGCGGGATGATCGTCGGTGAGAACCCGCGGGCCGAGGACATGGACGTCAACGTCTGCCGGGAGAAGAAGCTCACCAACGTCCGAGCCGCCGCCTCAGACGACACGGTCCGGCTCACCCCGCCGCGCCGGCTCACCCTCGAGCAGGCGCTTGAGTACATCGCCGAAGACGAATGCGTCGAGGTCACGCCGGCCGCTATCCGGCTCCGCAAGGTCGAACTTGACCCTGGCGTCCGGGCCCGGGCCGCCAAGCGCCTCAAGCAGGCCCGGGCCTGAGGACAACTCGTCGAGGGGGCGCTTGGCAGCGGCCCGTTGATGACTAACTTCGACGCCGTGCAGCGAGCCCCCGGCGTCCTCTTTCTCTGCGTCCACAATGCCGGCCGCTCCCAGATGGGGGCCGGCTGGATGCGCCATCTGGCCGGCGACCGGGTGCGCGTCTATTCCGCCGGCTCCACTCCGGCACAGACGGTGAACCCGACGGCCGTGGAGGCCATGGCTGAGGTTGCGATCGACATCTCGGACGCAGAACCGGGTCGTTGGACCGACGAGATGGTCCGCGACGTCGATGTGGTCGTATCGATGGGCTGCGGCGACGAGTGTCCGGTCCACCCGGGGGCCCGATTGCTCGACTGGCAACTGGACGATCCGGCGGGACGAAGCTTGGATATGGTCCGCGTCATCCGCGACCAGATCGAGGCTCGGGTCCGTGTCCTGCTCGATGAATTGGTGGGCCCCCATGGGGGTGCTCCAACAGAAGGGAATGCCTGATGGCCGTCAACGTTCTGGGGACGCCACTCCAGGAATGCGGGGTCGACCCGCTGACCGGCTTCTATCGCGACGGATGCTGCAACACCGGGGCCGATGACCTTGGTGTGCACACGGTGTGTGCTCTGGTCACCGAAGAGTTTCTGGCATTCTCCCAGGAGATCGGCAACGACCTGTCCACGCCCCGGCCCGGCTTCCCGGGACTGCATCCAGGTGACCGGTGGTGCGTGTGCGCTTCGCGCTGGCAGGAGGCCCACGAGGCGGGAGTTGCCCCACCGGTACTCCTGGCTGCCACCCACATCCTCAGCCTGGAGTGGGTGGACTCCGAGGCACTTCGTTCCGCCGGAGTGGACCGGCCCGACTGACCACCGTCACTAGCCGCCTTCGGCCACACCGGTGGCCAAGATCCCGTCGACAAGCCTTTCGAGGGCGTCACGCCAGTCGGCGACCAGGCCCACGTCGCACCAGTCCCACAATTCGCAATCCGGATCGGAGTTGATGCCCACCACGGTGCCGGCGGCCCGAAGCCCCACGGTGTGGTTGAACCGACCGGACGTTCCGATGGCTATGCACAGTCGGGGGGCGATCGAGTGCCCGGTTATGCCCACCTGACGGGCTCTTGGCATCCATCCGGCGTCGGTCACCTTCCGGGTGGCGCACAGTTCGGCCCCGAGGCGTCCGGCCAGCGCCTCGACGATCGGGAGGTCCCCCGACTCGACGCCCTGTCCAACGCTCACCACCACCTCGGCGTTGGCTAGCAGATCGCTGTCGTCGTCGCGCCACCGTTCAACCTCGTGGACCACCGCCAATTGGGCAGGAGGCGCTCCCTCGCCGGACGGTAGGTGTTCGGTGGCGAACGGTCCAGTGGGGCGGGGGAGGGGGACGGGCAGGACGCCGGCCCGAACGGTGGCCATCTGGGTGGCCGACGAACAGTGGATCTCGGCCACCATCCGGCCGCCGAAAGCCGGCTTGAGGGCCACCAGTCGGCCGTCTTTGACATGGAAGCCGACAGCGTCGCCGGTCAATCCGGCGCCGAGGCGGACGGCTAGCCGTGCTGCCACCTCCCGCCCCCATGACGTGCCTGGAGCCAGCACCGCCCATGGGGGATGAGCCTCGAAAGGGCCGGTGAGCAGGTGGGCCACCTCGGCTGCCGACGTCGTCCCAGCGTGCCGGAGCACCCGGTCGGCGCCCTGGCCGCTGAGGGCCTCCCAGTCGTCTACCACGTCCACCGTGAGCGCCGTCCGGCCGCCGATGGCATCGGCCAGCGACGCGGCGGTGCCCAGCAGTTCGGAAGTTGGGAGCGGACGCCCCGGCTCTCCGAGGACGACCACGTCGCCGCCGTCTCCGGGTCCTGAGGGTCGTGCGACCTCGCCGGCGGGTTGCCGATCTCCTCTCGACAGTGCTCCGCGGGCGATCAGCACCTCGAGGACCCGCTCGATCGCCATGCCGTCAGACCCGTCGAGGCGCTCAGCGGCCCGTTCTACCTCCATGACCCGGACCTCGCCGACCGACGTAGGGCTGGCCTCCATCCCCCACGGGCCTCTACCCAACACATCGGCGCTGATTCGGTGGATCAGGTCGCCGTCTACCGTGGCCCATGCCTCGGGCTCCTTCACCTTGCACGGGTCGCAAAGCCGTTCGGCGCATGACACCACCGCCGGCAGGCCGGTCTCGACTCGGAGCCACTCGTCGTCGTGCTCCAGCAGGGCGGCCAGCATCCGGCCCGGATCGGCGTCGCCGTCGACGGACACCTCCCGGACGCCGCTTAGTAGCGGAACGCCCAAGAGTTCGGCGACCTGGGCCGGGACCTGGCCAGTGTCGGCGTCCACCGAACTGCGGCCGCACATCACCAGGTCCCATGGGCCGGTGGCGGTTAGCGCGGCGGCCAGTGCCCGGGAAGTGGCAAGCGTGTCGCTGCCCGCGAACTCGGGGCCGGTCACGTGCAGGCCGCCCTCGCATCCGCAGAGGATCGCCTCGCGGAGCACGGTGTCAGCCGACTCGGGGCCGAGGGTGATCGCCGTGCAGGTCCCGCCGGTGGCCTCGGCCAGGACGCAGCCCGCCCGGACCCCGCGGCGGCAGTAGTCGTTCAAGTGCAGGGCCAGCCCATCGCGGACCAGGCGGCCGTCCGGGCCGAGGCGCATGTCCTCGAACTTGGGGATCTGCTTGACCAGGGCGGCGATGCGAAGCGGGCGCAGCTCTCCGCACGCGACGACCGTGGCGCCAGCCTGGTCGGTCGTAGCGGGCGGGCCGTTGGGAGAGGTGGTCGGTCCGGTCACGGGCGGTCACCGTACCGGTGTCACCGCTAGCGTCCGGACGTGGCTAGCTTCCTAAGCGAATCGTTCCTGGTAGCAGGCGATGAACCGGCCGACCTTGTCGAAGCGCTCGGCGAGGTGGCCGGATCACCTGGTTCGTGGGTCAACGTCGAGCCAGACGTCGATGACTCGGCTCGGTCCGAGGTGCCGGGGCTCTTCCAGTGGTTTTCGGCCCGGGGTTCGCAGGTCCCGGTCGGGACCTTTGTGGCCGGTACCGATCGGGACCTACCGTCGATCGGGCTGGACCACGGCACCGGCCGAGGCGCCGGTGACCGTCTGGAGGCCGCTGGGGTGACCGTGGCCGAGCCATGGAAGCTGCGGCAGGACCATCCGAAACGGGGGCTGGTGTGGGAGTTCACCGTCCAAGCACCCCTGCCGGTCGGACCGGTGGCTGACCTGCTGCTTCAAGGCACGACGCTCTTTTGTCTGCTGCCCACTGACGGTCGGTTTCGGGTGGCCGTCCATACGCCCCGCCGCTAGGTGGTCGGGCAAGTGGATTTCAGGCTTCCCGGACGGCCTGCATGATGAGACCGATCGCCGACTCGGCGTCGGCCCGGTAGGCGACCCGACAGTTTGCGGGCCCACCGGCCCGCGGTCCCCGCTCGTCAACCACCGTCATGCCCCGGGTTTGGGTGCCGTCGATCTCCACGTGGACCGAGCGGTCTGCGCACTCGAACAGGTAGGGGTGGGTGACGGCCAACACGGCGCACGGGTCGTGGACGGGGCCGTCCACGACCTCCTCTTCTGCCAGGTGGAAGACGGTGTAGAACTCGAGCAGCTGGGCCATGGCGTCGCCAACCGGCGAGCCCAGCGCTCCGCACAAATCGCCGTGGGCGCTTCCCATACGCACCTGGTGGGTGAGATTCAGGCCGAGCATGGTCAGCGGCGCTCCACTGCAGAACACCTCGTAGGCCGCTTCGGGGTCGGCGTAGACGTTGAACTCGGCGGCGGCAGTCACGTTGCCGACGCCCTGAGCGGCTCCGCCCATCAGCGTCACAGAGGCCACTCGGTCGGCTAGGCCCGGATCGGCCCGCAGAGCGAGGGCCACGTTGGTGAGGGGCCCGACGGGCACCAGATGGATGCCCTCCTCGGCCCGGGTCGTCTCTACTAGCCAGTCCACGGCATCGTTGGAGTCAGCACCCCGAACCGGATCGGGGAGGACCAGGTCGCCGAGTCCGGTGGCGCCGTGGACGTGGTGGGCGAACTCCTGAGAACCGACTAGAGGGCCGTCCGCTCCGGCATGGACCTCGACGTCGAGGCCAAGCAAATCGCGCAAGCGGCAGGCGTTGGCAGTGGTGTGCTCCAACTCGACGTTGCCGGCCACCGTGGTGATGCCGACGAGGTCGGCGAAGCGGGCCGCTGTGATGATGGCCATGGCGTCGTCGACGCCGGGGTCGCAGTCCAGGATCATGCGGGGGCGGTTGGTCATGGTCGGAGTGTGCCCGGTTATCGGGGGTCGTCGGGCAGCGGCGGCCAGCCACCCATCGCCTCGGCTACCTCGGCGGCACCGGGCATCGACGGCTGGGCACCGGCACGTGTGGCGGCCAGGGCCCCGGCGTGGACCGCCACGTGGACGGCGTCGTCCATCTGGTGGCCGCGGGCCAACGCCGAGGCCAGCGCACCACAGAAGGCGTCACCAGCGCCGGTGGTGTCCACCACGTCAACGGCTGGTGTCGGCACTTCGATGTGGTTGTCGGCGGTCACCACCAGTGCACCGTCGCCGCCTCGGGTGACCACGACCGTGGCGACGCCGAGTCGTCGGGCTAGGGCCACCAGGACCTCTGGATCGTCGGTCAACTCGTTGCCGGTCAACTGGGCCAACTCGATGGCGTTGGGAACCAGAACGTCAACGTGGTCCAGAATCCCGTCGGGTAACCAGCCGGCGGGTGCTGGTGCTGGATTCAGCACAACCACCCCGTCGGCCAAATGGGCTGCGGTGGCTACGACGTCCAGCGGGACTTCCAGTTGGAGCAGGAGGACGTTGGCGCAGGAAACCGCGTCACCGGCCTCCACCACGTCGTCGGCGGACACCCGGCTGTTAGCGCCCGGGCTGACCACGATGGCGTTGTCGCCGTCATCGTCAACCGAGATCAGGGCGATTCCGCTCGGCACTCCGGTATCGATGACCATGCAACTCGTGTCTACCCCGGCGTCACCGAGGGAGGACCGCAGGGTGACCCCGGCGTCGTCATCTCCGATCCGTCCGACGAACGTCACCGTCGCCCCCATCCGGGCGGCGGCGACGGCCTGGTTGGCACCCTTGCCGCCGGGGACGAGGGCGTGGTCGCCGCCGAGCACCGTCTCGCCGGTCATCGGGTGGTGGGGGACCGGTACGACTACGTCGAGGTTGGCGGAGCCGACCACGGCCACCGTCGGTCCGCTTTCTCGCGTCACCCTTCGCATTGCCGCAGCATGTCACCTCGGCCCCCCGCAAACCGGCGAACGATGGTCGACGACGTGGTGCGTCGGTCCAGGAAGTTGGCGACGTCGGCGCCCACTGCAGCCGCCGAGCCCTTTCCGACGTAGAAGCGCCTCCTCCAGTCGACCTCCGACGCCAGCAGGATCTCGGAAACGGCGTCCGGGCCGGTTCCCGGAGTGGCGGTCACGTTCTGGCGGTAGGCAGCGAAGCCGTGGTGTTTCCGGGCGACGTCTATGTGCGCCCGATAGCGGGACGCGAACGTCGCGTGGTCCAGGCCGGGCGAGGCGGAGACCAGGGAGACCATGAGGACTGCGTCCGGTGTGCCGGTGTCGGGGTCACCCCAGCCGTCGTGGCGGACCAGGTCCAAGGTGAGCAGCGTCCTTTGGCCGGGCAGGTCCGATGTCGGGAGGCTCCAGATCAGGGCTGACCAAGGGGGGGATTCGGCCCGCATGCCCCTTTCGGCCAAGAGGTGTAGTCGCTCCCGGTCGACCAGGTCCACTGCGACGATGCCGGACTTCCGGGCAAGTGCGGCCGGGTCGTCTACCGGGTTGGCCCAGGCAGTGCACCGCAGGATCGGCGGATACTCGCTGGCGGTGTCGGCCATCGCCCGATGATGGCTGGACCGACGAGCGTCAACCACACTCGGCGGATGCTGCACGTCGATGACACCGACCGGATCCGCCTCCTGACGCTGGACCGCCCCGAGGCCCTCAACGCCCTGGACGAGGCCCACTACGACGCGCTGGCCGATGCCCTGGACGAGGCCTCGGCGTCCCCTGACGTCGCCGTGGTGGTCCTGACTGGAACCGGTCGGGCGTTCTGCGCCGGAACCGACCTCGGGGACATGGCCCGGCGAAACGATCCCGACGACGGCTTCGTACCCGGGCGCCACGGATTCGCCGGGATGTTGGATCGTCTGGCGGACTTCGAGAAACCGTTAGTGGTCGCGGTCAACGGCCTCGGCGTCGGTATCGGGGCCACGATGCTCGGACACGCCGATCTGGTCTTCATGTCGACCGAGGCCCGGTTGCAGTGCCCGTTCACGTCGCTTGGCGTGGTTCCTGAGGCGGCATCCAGCTACCTGTTCCCGCGGTTGCTCAACCGGCAGGATGCCATGTGGATACTGCTCAGCGGGGAGTGGGTTGACGCCGAGGAGTGCCTGCGGATGGGCCTGGCCTGGCGTATCTGCGAACCGGACGTGCTGCTGGACACGACCCTGGAACACGCCGGTCTCCTGGCTTCGCGGCCCATAGCGTCCCTTGTGGCGTCCAAACGCCTTCTGAACGCACCGGTAGTCGAGGCGGTCGCCGAGGCTCGCCGGCGGGAGGACCGGACGTTCGCTTCGATGCTGGGTGGCCCGGCCAACAACGAGGCGCTCCGGGCGTTCGCCGAGAAGCGTCCACCCGACTTCACCGGCATGTAGCCCCGTCATTGCCGGGTCGGCGGCAGTAGGGGGCTGGTCAGGCGACGGGGCCGCCCACGGCCTCCTGGAGGCGTGTCACGGCGCCGACCATGATCTTGCGGGCGACCTTCGGGCTCTCGTCCAGAAGAGTGGAGAACTCGCGTCGGTTCAGCGTCTCGACCAGCATGTCGGTCTCGGCGGTCACTGTGGCTGATTGGGGCTTACCGGAGATCAAACTCATCTCGCCGAGGAAGTCGCCTGGTCCGAGCGTCGCTATGAGGCGGCCGTCTCGGCGGACTGAGGCGCGGCCGTCGACGACGACCATGAACTCGCGGCCCACCTCACCCTCGTTGGTCAGAGCCCGGCCGGAGGGAACGTCCACGCAGGTCATCAGGTGTCCCAGCGAGCGCAGTTGAGCCTTGGAGAGGCTGGAGAAGAGGCCGACGCCGGCCAAGGCGTCCGGGCAGCGACTGTTCCGATGTGTGGTGGAGGCCATGTGTGCTCCTGTTCGTCGGCGGTCCCGGCTCGTCCGGGCCAGTCTCCCCATCATGGGGACCGTCGCCTCCGGAGCGTCGCTGACGTGACGGCTATCACCTGTGCCATCCGACTCGCCGATTCCGATCCGTGATGGTCGCTTCTCGCTGGCTCGCCGACGGTTGGCAGCTACTTGATGGCCAGAGGCGCCACCGGGCTGCCCACGGCGCCCACGAACGGCTCCGGAGTGGCGGACAGGAAGAACTCGTAGACCCCGTCGGCGGCACAGTCCTCGGACAGCGCCTCGAGATCCCAGTTCTGGCCCTGGGTGAGGCCCATGTCAACCAGGTGCAGCAGGTGGACGGCCAGCATGTCGGACTCCGACGGGTACACCTCGAACGCCAAGGTGTCGTTGGCCACCGCGGCCACATCGTGGGTGTGAAGCCATGGCACGGTCGACAGTGACAGGCCGGCGTTCGACCCATCGTGCGCGGGACCCAGGCAGTAGGCCAAGCCGCCCTCGCTGTGGTAGATCGACATGCGCCCGGTCCTGACCAGCACGATGTCGCCAGACCGCACCTCCACACCGCCCATGGCCGCCGCCTCGTCCAGGTCGTCGGCGGTGATGGCGTATGGGCAGTCGAGTACATCGACTCCCTTGGCCCGTGCTACGTCGAGCAGGACCCCCCGTGAGCAGACGCTGCGCAGGTGCTCGATGCCGCACCTGGACGCTCCATCTTCGGTGATGGTCGAGGCGTCGTAGCCGTTGTACATCCGGCCCGAGTACGACACGTGGCCGAGGCCGTCCCAGTGGGTGCCGGCCTGCAGGCCCATCGTGACGTGGTCATCGCTGGTGTGGAACGAGTCCTGGTCGCCGTCGGGATCCATGCCCTCGTTCACGGCGTGCATGCTTCGGACCGGGTTGTCCCGGCCCGGCACGAATCCTGCCTGTATGCCGTCCTCCTCCAGCAGGACGGCTAGGGGGAGGGTCCGGCCGTGCCGGATGCAGGCTGCCGCAGCGGCCACCACCCCGGGGGTGATCAGGTTCAGGGTGCCCAACTGGTCGTTGTCGCCCCAGCGGCCCCAGTTGCGTACCCGGGCAGAGAGCTCTCGGAACTCCTCGGTAAACGGCATGGTGGGCTCCTTCCCGAAGGCCGGCCTAGTAGCCGGCGTCGACGTCGACGACGTCTGACAGCGGTTCGCCGTCTAGCCAGAGTCGCAGGTTGGTGGTGAATGAGTCGTGTAGACGGGAGAGCGCCTCTGGGCCCGACCAGGAAACGTGAGGACTGAGCCGCACCCGGGGGTGGTCGTAAAGCCAGTGGCCGGCCGGCAGCGGCTCGGGATCGCAGACGTCCAGCGAAGCTAGGCCGAGATTCCCGGAGTCGAGCGAGCGGCGCAGTGCGTCCTGGTCGACGAGGCGCCCACGGGCGATGTTGACGAGGTGGGCGCCCGGCTTCATGGCGGCCAGCAGGGCGTCGCTGACCATCCCCTCGGTGTCGGGAGTCAGCGGGGTTCCTACCACCACGTGGTCGGCGTCGGCCACCGCGGCGGTGACGTCGGTGGTGATTTCCACGCCGGCTAGGTCCGATGGCCGGCCGGTGCGGGTGGCGGCCACCATCCGACAGCCAAAGGGAGCGAGGCGCTCGGCGGCGGCCCTATTGATCGAGCCGAAGCCGAGGAAGGCCACCGTGGCCCCGGCTAGGCCGCCGAGGTCGGCCAGCACCCACTGCTCGGGAGGTTCGGCGACCCAGCGGTCGGGAAGCTCCTTCACGGCGGTGAGCAGCATGGCCACAATCCACTCGGCGATGGGCACCGCGTTGGCGCCTCTGGCCGAAGTCAGTACCCGATCGCCAAGGCGGTCGAGCGGGAAGTGGTCGACGCCCTGTCCCAGGACGTGGACCCACCGCACGCCGCGGGCCAGCACCTCCTCGAGGTTTTCGGTGGCCGCCGCCTGAGTGAAGCACGCCTGACCGGCCACGCCGTCTGGCACCGGGCCCTCGGGCCGCACGTGAATGAAGTCCACCTCGGGGAAGGCGGACCGGACCTCGTCAGTCGGGTAGTGCCGGCCCCATAGGTGCACCAGCACGGTGGTCCGGGGAGCCTCCATGGCGGCGAGTCTGGCAGGACAGTCCGCGGCGGGCGAGACTGGCCGGGCTGGCTCGGACCGACCGGCGAGGGGCGATCCTCGGCTGTGGCCGAGTTACGGATCGACGTCGATCTCCCGACTCAGCGGGTCCGTTCGCGCAATAGGACCTCTTGGGCCACGGTGGCCACGTGTACGCCCGACGGGTCGAACACCTCGCCCACGGCCAGCCCCCGAGCGTTGGCCAACCCGTGCGACCGGAGGTCATGGAACAGCCATTCATCGGGTGAAGGCGGGCGGTGGAACCAGATGGCGTGGTCGAGGCTGGCACCGATGAACACGTCACCGTAGGTGGTGACCGAATCATCGCTGACCTCGCCGATCCGAGGGTGGGTGCTGGCCGCGGCGTTCGTGGGAATGTCGTCGGAGGTGTAGGCCAACGCACAGGCTTGCATCGCCGGGTCGTCGCCGAGGTCCTCGAGCACCCGCAGCCAGATGGCGGCCCGGCCGATCGATTGGTGCACGACCCGGCGCCCCAGCAGGTCCCAGTCTTCGGGGGTTCCCGAATCGGGTCGACCGGCGTCGTCGGGTAGGACCGCCTCTTGGATGTCGGCCTGGTCCTCGACCACCTGGAACGAGCACGCCAGATTCAGGATGGCCCCGTCGGACTGGCGGGCCACCACACGCCGGGTAGCGAAAGAGCGGCCGTTGCGGATGCGGTCCACCTCGTAGCGGATGGGCTCGTCGCTGGTTCCGCCACGGATGAAGTAGGCGTGGAGCGAGTGGACGCCCAGATTGTCGTCGACGGTGGCCTGGGCAGCCCGCAGCCCCTGCGCTACCACCTGGCCCCCGTAGACCCGGCCCCACGGGTACTCAGGGCTGATCCCGACGTAAACATCGGGCCCGTGGGACTCCAAAGCCATCAGGGTGGCGAAGTCCGGGACGTCGAAGGCCATGCCGGGAGGGGTGCGCCGGTCAGTCGGCGACGACCGGGCCGTCGTCAAGTGCCATGCCGACGTGGAGGGCCACGCCGTGGACCATCCCGGCCTCCTCGAGGCGCATGCGGTTGGAGTGCAGGCCCGGAGCCTTCCGGGGGTCGGGTTCGTCTACCGGGCAGACGCCCAGGTTGGCCATGATCCCGGGGACCTGCTGCAGAACGTAGGAGAAGTCCTCGCCGCCCATTGACGGGGCGGGCAACTCCCGGTGGGCGTCGTCGCCGAGGGTGGCCCGGCACACCGCAACGAAACGGGCGTCCTCTCCGGGGTCGTTCATGGTGACCGGGTAGCCGTCGACCATCTCCACCTCGGAGGTGCAGCCGTGGGCCTCAGCGACGCCCTGGCAGGTTCGCTCGACGGCCGCCTTGATGACCGCCCGAGCGGATTCCGACACGCAGCGGATGGTGCCCTCGAAGAAGGCCGTTTCAGGGATCACGTTGGTGGTGGTTCCGGCCACCACGTGGGCGACGGTCACCACGGCCGGGTTGAAGGTGTCCACCTCGCGGGTTACGGCGGTCTGAAGGGCGCTGATGGTGGCCGCCATGGCCGGGATGGGATCCGTGGCCCGATAGGGCGCCGAGGCGTGTCCGCCGCGGCCCCTGATCGTGACGCTGAGCGATGTGTCGCCGGCCAGCATTGGTCCGGGACGCGACGAGGCGATGCCGACCCTCTGGTTGGTGGTGACGTGGAGGGCGAAGGCCCGGTTGACGCCATCAAGGACGCCCTCGTCGATCATCACCTTTGCGCCAGCGAAGCCCTCTTCGCCGGGTTGGAACATGAAGCGCACCCGGCCCTTCACCTCATCGCGGCGGGTCGACAACACCTTGGCCGCGCCGACCAGCATGGCGGTGTGGGCGTCATGGCCGCAGGCGTGAGCCCGGCCGTCGACGGTGGACCGGTAGTCCACTTCGGTGTCTTCGCTCATTGGCAGGGCGTCGGTGTCGGCTCGTAGGAGGACGGTGGGTCCGTCCTCGGCTCCGAACAGGTCGGCGACCACCGACGTGCAGCCGTTGCCGGTGGAGATTTCAAGGGGGAGGCCGTCAAGGGCGGCGAGGATCCGGTCTTGGGTTCCGGGGTTGTCGAGGCCGAGCTCGGGGTGCCGGTGCAAGTCGCGGCGCAGGGCCACGACGTCGTCCATCACGGCTTGCGCCGCGTCGAGGTGTCCGTTCATCGGCCCATCATGGCGCCTCGACCGGTGCTGGTCGTCGTCGGCGAACAACGGATTCCGCGGCGCATCGGTCCCAGCGCGGAGGGCAGACTGAGGGCATGAGTTCCGCCTCCTTCCTTACCTCCGAGCAGGTCCACGAGGCCCTAGGGGCGCTACTCGAGCGCAGGGATCCGGACGCGTCGAGCACAGTGCTCGGGGCGGGGAGTGATGACCTGGAGGCGGGGCGCCGGTTCCTGGCCAGACTGGTCGACGGCGGCTGGATGGTCCCCACCTGGCCCAGTCGACACGGTGGACGTGACGCCGATGCCGAGGAGGCAGCCCGGATCGACGCGGCGATGGCCTACTACGAAGTGGCCGATCTCTACCCTTACGGCGTCGGCCTGAACCTTGTGGGGCCCATCCTCCTCGAGCGGGGCTCTCCGGACCAGCAGGACCGCTGGCTGCGCCCCATCGCCGAGGGGACCGAGATCTGGTGCCAGATGTTCTCCGAGCCCGATGCCGGCTCCGACCTCGCCAATGCCGGGATGCGGGCCGAGCGCGATGGCGACGAGTGGGTTCTCAACGGCTCCAAGGTGTGGACGTCCCGGGGCGCCTATGCCCGGTGGGGGATGTGCCTGACGAGGACCGACGTTGGCGTGGCCAAGCACCGGGGCCTGACCATGTTTGCCGTGGACATGACGGCCCCCGGCGTCGAAGTCCGCCCCCTAGACCAGATCAACGGCGACAAGCACTTCACCGAGGTGTTCGTCTCGGATCTGCGGGTCCCAGATGCCGACCGAATCGGCGACCTGGGCGCCGGTTGGGGCCTGACCGTGGAGACGTTGGCCCACGAGCGGGCCCCCATCGGGGGCCGGGCCGTCGGTGGTGGCGACGACGAGGAGGCTGGCCTGCCGTCGTGGCTGCAGGCATGGAGCGACGTCGGCCTCCTTGCAGACCCGGTGGCCCGCCAGCGGGCCATGCGGGCCTACTCGATGCAACGTGTCAACCAACTCTCTGTGGCCCGCGCCGCCGCAGGGGACGACGGCGATGCACCCGGACCCGAGGGATCCGGTGCCAAATTGCGCAGCGTGGCAGCCTTCAAGGCCCGGGCCTACCTCGGCAAGGACCTGTCGGGGGCGACAGGGATGCTCTTAGACGCCGACGGCCACCTCGAGTTCCTTACCGCGCCGTCGATGTCAATCCGCGGCGGCACTGACGAGGTGCAGCGCAACATCGTGGGTGAGCGGATTCTGGGCCTGCCCGGCGAGCCCCGTGTCGACAAGGACGTGCCGTTCGCTGACCAGAAGAAGAGCCGTTAATGCGGGCGGTGGTCCTCGACGGCTACGGGAGCCCGGAGGTACTGGCCGTCCGGGATCTCCCCGATCCCGTGCCCGGGTCCGGCGAGGTCCTGGTTGAAGTGGCGGCCACCGCCTTGAACCGCGCCGACCTATTGCAGCGTATGGGCCTCTACCCGGGGCCGCCCATGGACTACGAGATCCCGGGCCTGGAGTTCGCCGGCAGGGTGGCCGCTCTCGGAGAGGGTTGCTCTCGGTGGTCAGTGGGTGATGCCGTAATGGGCATTGTTGGCGGTGGCGGGTACGCCGAGAAACTCGTCGTTCATGAGGATCAGGCCGTGCGAGTGCCCGACGGCTTGCCGCTGGTCGTGGCTGGAGGCCTGGCCGAGGTATTCGTGACCGCTTGGGATGCTCTCGTCCTCCAGGGGGGCTTGATGGCCGGAGGAACCGCCCTGGTCCATGCCGGAGCCTCGGGCGTCGGCACCGCAGCGATACAGCTGTGTGGACTGGTAGGAGCCGAGGTCGTCGCCACCGCGTCGGCTGGCAAGTTGGAGGTGTGTCGCGACTTGGGGGCCTCGCTGGCTGTCGACCGGGCGACGGAGGGCGGTTGGGCTACTGAGGTGGTCGCCCACGCTCCGGAAGGGATCGACGTCGTGCTCGACGTGGTCGGGGGTGACTACCTGGAGCAGAACGTGGAGTGTCTGGCCACCGGCGGCACGATCGTGCAGGTCGGAGTGATGGGCGGTGGCAGAGCCACTTTCACCTTGGCCAAGATGCTGTCCAAGAAGGCCACCTTGGTCGGGACCACGCTGCGGTCGCGGTCGTTGGACGAGAAGGTGGCGGTCAGCCGAGCCTTTGAGAACCAGGTCGTCCCCGGCTTCGAGGACGGACGCCTGCGGGTTGTCGTCGACCGGCGATTCGGCCTCGACGAGGTCGCCGAGGCGCACTCCTACCTGGAGACAAATGTCAGCGTGGGCAAGGTGCTCATAGAGGTGAGCCCCGAGTGACCTTCGCCTGGCCGACCGTGACCCAGTCGTCCAGAGCAGCCTCTCGGGCGGTCAGCGGACGTCGATGTCCGGGACGTCGCGGTCGGCGGGACCGGTGTAGCGCTGGCGTGGTCGGGCGATTCGCGAATTCTGCAAGAGCATCTCGTCCCAGTGGGCCAGCCAGCCCGGTGTGCGGCCGATGGCGAACAGCACGGTGAACATCTCCACTGGGAAGCCCATCGACTGGTAGATGAGGCCCGAGTAGAAGTCGACGTTCGGGTACAGCTTTCGGTCGATGAAGTAGGGGTCGGCCAGGGCGACCTCCTCGAGTTTCAGGGCGACATCCAATAGCGGGTTGGTGCCCGTCACCTCGAATACCCGGTGGGCGGTGTCTTTCACGATCCGTGCCCGCGGGTCGTAGTTCTTATAGACGCGGTGGCCGAAGCCCATGAGTTTTTGCTCGCCGGCCTTCACTCCGGCGATGAAGTCGTCGACGTTCTTGAAGTCACCGATCCCCTCCAGCATCCGCAGCACGGCCTCGTTGGCTCCACCGTGGCGGGGCCCGTAGAGAGCGGCGGCGGCAGACGACACTGTCACGTACGGGTCAGCGTGGGCGCTGCCCACCACCCGTGCTGTCGTCGTTGAGCAGTTCTGTTCGTGGTCGGCGTGCAGGACGAACAGCATGTCCATGGCGTCACGGAGCACGGGGTCGATCACATAGGGCGAGTCGCCGGTTTTGAACATCATCGACAGGAAGTTCGACGTGTAGTCCAGCTCGGGGTCGGGGAAGACGTAGGGGAGACCGACGCTGCGGCGGTAGGCGCTTGCCGCCACGGTGGGCATCTTGGCGATCAGGCGGACGATCTCGTCCCGCCGCTGCTTGGGGTTCTCGACGTCCTTGCTGTCCGGCCAAAAGGTCGACATCGCCGCGATGGTCGACACCAGTACGCCCATGGCATGGGCATCGTCGCGGAAGCCCTCCAGAATCCGCTTGTGAAAGTTCTCATGTATGGGGGCCGACTCGGCGATCTCGCTCTGCCAGGCCTTGAGCTGCGGGCCGTCGGGGAGCTCGCCGCGTACTAGCAGGTGGGCGACCTCGAGGAACGAGGTGGATTCGGCCAGTTGCTCGATCGGGTAGCCGCGGTAGCGAAGCAGGCCCTGTCCGCCGTCTAGGAAGGTGATGGAGCTGTCAGCTCCCGAGGTGGCGCTGAACGAGGGATCGTCGAACCAGATGCCGGGGAGCAGGCCGCTCCAGGCCGTGGCCGACACAGTGCCGTCGACCAGCGGAACCTCGACCGACTCGCCGGTTCGGTTGTCCGTGATGGTGATGCTCTCTGCCACGGTGCCGCTCCTCCTGCTGGTCTGGTGCCTGCCCGATGGGTCAGGTCCGGGGGTGGAATCGAATTCCTCCCGCGTTTTCACGTTACCGTTCGATTGCCCGATGCGAACCGCTGGAGCTGACCGAAGAAGCACGGGATTTCCTCAGTTGTCCCGATTCCGGGATTCTTCCGGGGCTTACCGGTATCGGAGCCTCGTCAGAGGTACCGGGTTTCGGAGGGCCGGGTCAGAGAGGACTGTTGTCGTGGCGTCGTCGCGGGAGGCGTTCCCGCTTGCCGACCAGGATTTCGAGGGCCGCGGCCACCTCGGACCGGGTATCCGCCGGGTCGATCACGCGGTCCACCGAGCCCCGTTCGGCGGCGATGTACGGGTTCAGAAGGCGCTCCTCGTAGGCGGCCACCAGTTCGTCCCTCTCAGACTCGTCGATGTCCCGGTGGAGGATCTCTACGGCGCCCTTGGCTCCCATCACCGCGATCTCCGCCGACGGCCAAGCCAGCATCAGGTCGTTACCCATGTTGCGGGAGTCCATGACGATGTAGGCGCCGCCGTAGGACTTGCGCAGTGTCACGCACACCCGGGGAACGGTGGCTCGGGCGTATGCGAAGGCCATCTGGGCGCCGTAGCGGATCATGCCCCGCCACTCGAGGTCCTTGCCGGGGTAGAAGCCAGAGGTGTCCACGAAGGTGACCAGCGGCAGGTTGAAGGCGTCGCAGAAGGCCACGAACCGGCCACCTTTCTGCGACGCGGCGATGTCGAGTGTGCCGGCCACTGACTGGGGCTGGTTGGCCACCAGGCCGACCGGGCGACCGCCGATCGAGGCGAAGGCCGTCACCAGATTGGTGGCCCACGTCGATCGGGGCTCCAGAAGGTGGCTGTCGTCGACCACGATGGACAGCACGTCACGGACGTCGTAGCTGCCGGTCGGGGCGTCGGGGATGAGTTCGCCGGCTTCCGGCGTGGGTCGGTCGACGGGATCCGCGCACGGCCAGCCGGTGGGGGCTACGTCGGCGTGGTCGGGGAGATAGCCGAGAAGTTCGGCGATCAGGTCCTCGGCTTCGGAGCGGTTGCCGACCGTGAAGTGGGCCACCCCGGATGTGCCGCCATGCATCGACGTGCCGCCGAGGCCCTCGTTGGAGACCTCCTCGCCGGTGAACTGCTGGACCATGCGTGGGCCGCTCACGAAGGCGTAGGTGTCGTCGACCATGACCACCAGGTCGGCTAGGCCTAGCAGGAGGGCCGGCCCGGAAACGGTGGGGCCAGTCACGCAGAAGATGGTGGGGACGAGGCCGGAACAGGACACGAACTCGCGGGCCGCAGTGCCCCAGCCGTGGACGGCGCCTACACCCTCTTCGATAGCTGCACCACTGGAGGCCACGAAGCAGACCAGCGGGATCCGTTTCTCGCGGGCGGTGCGGGCCGCAATGGCCAGGTTCTCGCCGTCGGCAGGTCGGAGCGCCCCCCGGTCCTCGCCGGCAATCTCGATTGCGACCACGCGTCGACCGTCCAACTCGCGCACTCCGAAAGCGACTGAGCCACCGGTCCGGTGGCGGAGCGGGACGCCATCCGCCGGTATGTGGTCGTCGGCGGGGCCGGCTGCGGGATCGGCCACGGAGTCAGCCACGTCAATCATGCGTCCAGAGTGGCACGTGGCTTGAGCGTCACGTGGATTCCGGGCTGACGCGGGGCGATCTCGCGAACCACGTCGAGAAGAGCGTCCCGAGTGGCCATCACCGGCATTGACGGAGTGGTCCGGCGGTTGCGGACCAAGCCAACTGAGCGACGGGCTAGGCCGTTCACGTGGACCAGCGACCAGTCACCCTCCGGGTAACCGGACACAGCGCTGGCTGGAAGCAGTGCCGGGGCATAGCCCTGATAGGCGAGCGAGGCCAGAAGACGCAGGCCGTCCACCTCGGCTGCCGCCTGCAACTGGAGCCCTGTGGCGGTCAACTCCTGGTCAATGGCGTCGCGGAACGTAGTACCCACCGGGGTGAGCATCACCTTGTAGTCGGCCAGGGTGACCACGTCGACGGTTGCGCTGCCCGCTAGGGGATGGTCACCGGGCACCACGAGGATCCGCTCCTCGTCGAACAGTGGTTCGGTCTCCAGGCCGGCCTCGACGACCGGCGCGTTGACGACCGCCATGTCGAGGTCGCCGTTCAGGACCCGGGGGGTCAGCGAGGTTGTGGTGGCGTCGACGAGGACGGGTCGCAGCAGCGGAAACCGTTCGTCCAACTCGTTGAGGAGCGGGGTGGCCATCCAGCGGCCCGTGGTGCCGATGCAACCGATCCGAACCTCGCCCGACACCTCGTGGCGCATCGATTCGATGTCGTCGCCGATGGCCTGGAGTTCGCTTCGGATCCGTCGGGCCCGGTCCAGGACGGCCTTTCCCTCGGCTGTGGGCTGCATGCTGTGTCGGTCGATGAGGACCACGCCGAGTTCCTTTTCAAGCTTTGCCACGTGGGTCGACACGTTGGACTGCACGGTGTGCAGCGCACGGGCGGCTGCCGAGAAGCTGCGATGCTCGGCGACGGCGATCAGGTGACCGAGTTGGCGGAGGTCCATCGCTGTTAATGATGCCACCTGTAGCCATCATCCGCTCCGTCGATAGTCGCTGGGAGGCCACTAGGTGGCCCCACCGGGCTGGGTCGGGCCCGTAGGGTCGGGAGCGAGCCGCTGTCCCGATCCCGACCCAGCCTCCGGACCGACCCCGACGCACATGCCGACCGTCCTCTCCCTTCATCTCGGCGCCACGGCAGTCCATGCCGCGGTGTCGGTCGACGGTCGCATCGACGTCCTCGCCCTTGGCGGCGGCACCGTCGCCACAGCGGCGCCAGACCCGACCGATGGGCGGTCGCTGGTCCGCCTGCTGGTTGACGCCCACGCCCGGTGCCTCCGAGTCCTCGATGCCGTGCCCGACGAACTGGTTCTGGTCCGGCCCGACGGGGCGAATGCCGTCGACCCGGTGCTGGCAGAGGCGGCACGTCGGGCCCGGGTGCCGGAACCGGTGATCCTCGAGGAATCTCGGGCGGTGGCCGCCCTAGCCGCCCACGGACCTGCTGGCGTGGCCGGCGACCTCATGGCCGCCCTCGGGGGCATCTTCTGGCATCGCAGCGGTGATGCTCCGACCGGACCGAAGCTAATCGTGACCCGGGCGGACCTGGGTGGGGAATCGGTCGGCGTCGACCGTCGTCCACCTGCACCGTCGGTGGTGGCCGTCGGTCCCCGCACGGTCTTCAAGGAGTCGGTGGTTCCGGCCCGCCGCCGGGGATTGCCCACGCCGGTCCTGGCCGTGGTGGCCGTGCTGGTCCTGGCCGCACTGGCCGCCCTGCTCCTCTTCGGCTCCGACGACCAGCCCATCGCACCGGCGCCGGTTACCGAGGTCACCACGGCTTCGCCGGTCACCACGGCTTCGCCGGCCACGCCGGCCATCCCGTCGACCACTGCAGCACCGTCCACCACGCAGGTATCGACCACCACCAGTGCCTCGGCGACCACGTCGGCCCCGACCACTACGGAACCCGAGGCCGACGGTCAGGTGACCACGGAGGCGCCGGCTTCGGATCCGTCGGCCGACGCAGGCGACCCGGCCGCTGGGGAGCTGATAACCGACACGGGAGATACGTCCACTACCGCCTCGACCAGCGTTATTCCCTCCAGCAGTCCGCCTCCGACGACGATCGCTCCGAGCCTCGGTCGGGTCACTCTCTCCGGGGTGGGACTAACCGTTGACGCTGCCTCGTTCGACGAGACTCTGGTGGCCTTTGGCGACCCCTCCGACGGGGTAGTCGCTGAGCTCTCGCGGGGCATGGGCGAGGCGGTCGGTGACACCGGTTGGGCCGCCGACCTCTCTTGCGCAGCCGCTGAGGTCCGACGGTTGTTCTGGAGTGGTCTCGAGGTCGTCCTAGTCCGCGATGTGCCCGACGACGTCGGGCGGTTCGTCCAGTGGTACCTGTCAGGACGCGACTCGTCCGAGACCTCGCTGTGGACGCTGGAACGCATCGGTATCGGCTCCACGGTGAAAGACCTTCAGTCCGCCCACCCGGCACTCTTGCTCTCCCAGCCCGACGAGCGAGACCCGGCGGGGCGGTTCGACACCGAGCCCGTGCTGGGCGACGGGATCAGCGGTGCTGTGCATAGCACGGCCGACTCCGGGCGGGTGTTGATGATGTGGGCCGGTAACGCCTGTAGTC
>JAZADN010000039.1:0-21711 GCA_036123585.1 Actinomycetota bacterium
GGCTGCCACGGAGTTGGCCCAGGGTGCGGGGCGGCTGGTCCGCCGCGCCACCGACCGGGGGTTGGTGGCCGTCTTGGATCGGCGTCTGGCCACAAGCAGGGCCTACCGCTGGGACCTCATCTCGGCCCTGCCCGATATGCCGCGGACCGGCGACCGAGACGAGGCGCTGGATTTCTTGGCCCGGCTCGTGGACTGAGCGGCCCTTAGAGCCGACCCGTCAGCACCGAGACGGTCAAGCGGCTCAGTATCCGAGACGGTCCAGGGACCGTGGCTGGCGCTGCCAACCCTTGTCGACACGGACGACCAGTTCGAGAAACGCTCCTTCGGGCAACTGGGAACGGGCTGCCGTGCCGACCTGTTTGAGGACCGAACCCCTGTGGCCGATGACGATCCCCTTCTGCGAGTTGCGTTCGACGAGGATCTCGCAGCGAATCCGGGGCCACTCCCACTCGGTCACCCGGGTGGCGATCGAGTGCGGCAGTTCCTCCTGCACGATGGCCAGAAGTTGCTCGCGGACCAGTTCCGCCACCCAGAAGGCTTCGGGTACGTCGGTCACCATGTCGTCCGGGTAGTACTGCGGTCCCTCGGGCAGCCGTCCGAGCACGTGCTCGCGCAGGACGTCCACGCCGTCGCCGGTCCTCGCCGAAATAGGGAAGTACTCGTCGCAGTCGAGGCACGAGGCGGCGACCAGTTGCTCCGCCACCTGGTCGCGCCCCACCCGGTCGACCTTGTTCACGACCAGCACCGTGCGCTCCTTCGGCAACCTCTCGGCAATGAAGGCATCGCCCCGACCGATCGGACCGTCGGCCTCCACCAGGAACAGGACGACGTCCATGTCGGTGAGGGCAGCGCGGGCCGTGTCGTTCAGGCGCTCGCCGAGCAGGGTTCGGGGCTTATGGATGCCCGGTGTGTCACAGAACACGGCCTGCACACCGTCTCGGGTCAGGACGCCTCGCACCTCGGTCCGGGTGGTCTGTGGTTTGTCGGAGACGATGGTGACCTTCTGGCCCAGCAACTGGTTGACCAGTGTGGACTTGCCGACGTTGGGCCGACCAACGAGAGTTACGAAGCCCGACCGGTGCCCGGTAGCCAGCTCGTTCATCCCGCCGCCCCCTTCTTGCCGCCGGTCGAGTCACCTGAGCCGAAGGTGCCGGCCACGGGCCCGCTTATGCGGACCCGGATGATGCGGCGACCCTCCACCTGCTCGACGGTGAATGATCGTCCGCCGCGCTCCACCACTTCGCCGCGTTCGGGCACGTGGCCCAGGGCATCGAAGAGCATTCCGCCCACCGTGTCCCAGTCCCCGTCCGGCAGGTCCACCCCGAGCAGGTCATCCAGTTCATCGATGTGCATGCGGCCGTGCACCCGGACCCCGCCGTCGGCGATCTCCTCAGCAAGGGGCTCCTCGGTGTCGGTCTCATCGACGATCTCGCCGACCACCTCCTCGAGGAGGTCCTCCATGGTGACCAGGCCAGCCGTGCCGCCGTACTCGTCGACCACCACGGCCAGGTGGTAGCGGTCACGTTGCATCTCCCGCAGAAGGTCATCGGCCTGCTTGGTCTCGGGAACGAAGATCGGAACCCTCGCCAACTCCCCCACCGGTTCGGCATCCCTCCCGTCGAGATGCGCCCGCAGCAGATCCTTTGCCAGGACCACGCCCGCACTTTCATCGAGGCCAGTGCCGGTGACAGGGAGGCGGCTGAAGCCACTGCGGGCCGCTTCGGCCATCGCCTCGGCAACGGTCATTCCGGCACCCACGCATCCCATGTCGGGGCGGGGCACCATTACCTCGCGGACCAGAGTGTCACCGAAGGCGATCACCGACCCGATCAGTTCGTACTCTTCCTCGTCGATAGCCGCCGACTCGAGGGCTCGGTCGGCGACTGCCAGTAACTCCTCCTCGGATACCGCCAGCGCACCCGACCGGAGCGAACGCGGCAGGAGCCTTTCGGCGACAGACACCAAGGCTGCACCGAGCCACCGGAGGGGGGCGACCCGTTCCAGGCTGACCACGACCACCGCAGCCCGCAGGACGATGACGTCGACCGCCCGCAGTGCCACGGCCCGGGGCACCACGTCGGTCAGCACGTAGCCGACCAGCCCGAGGACGACGAGGGCCACCACCGCCCAGCGGACACCGGACCGTTCGGCCATCACGATGGCGAGGACGCCTGCGGCCGCCAGACGGCAACCCAACACCAACAGGTGGACGACGGTCAGCGACCGAACACGGTCGTCCAGCAGGGCCACCATGCGTTCAGCCCGCCTCCCATCGCCAGTCCCCACCTCCAAGGACTTTTTGCGGACGCCCGAGGCCTGCGCCTTCCCGGCCAGTTGCTCCTCCAGGAGCACGGTGGCCCGGGCCCGGCGGATGTTCAGAAGGGCGGTGCCGACGGCCACCAGGCCACCGGAGGCCGCCATCAGGACTGCCGTGAGGGCGATGGCCAAGCCGAGACTCATGGCCGGGCCATCCCATGGCGACCCAGATGCTCCCGCTCCCGGACCTGCATGGCCGCCTCCTCGGCAGGCTCCGCGTGATCGTGGCCGAGCAGATGGAGGACGCCGTGCACCAGCAGGAGTACCAGTTCCGAGTGGTAGTCGCCGGCGTGGCCCGGTGCCTGGCGTTCGGCAACCGTCGGGCAGACCACAACGTCGCCGAGGAGCACCGGGACTCCGTCCGGCACCTCGGCGGGGTCATCGACCGGGAAGGACAACACGTCGGTCGGCCCAGCCGCACCCATGTGCTCGGCGTTGAGGTCCGCCATCGGTTGCTCGTCCACGAAGTGCAGGTGGACCTCTAGGTCGCGCTCGCCAAGGCCTTCGGCGTCGAGGACGTCGCGCACGATGTCAGACAACCGGTTGAGGTCGACGGGCAGTGCCGAATCAGGGTCAGTCCGTTCGTCGTCGACAACCACCCGGGGGAATCCGTTCACCGGTGGTCGCCCGATTCCCGGGTAACGGCCTCCCGAGCGGCACTCTTCCGGGCGCTGGCCTCCCTGTCATACGCCTCGACGATGTCCTGAACGATCCGATGGCGGACCACGTCACGAGCTCCGAGGCGAACGAACGAGAGGCCGTCGATGCCGGACAGGGTGTCCTCCAGCCCGCCGAGGCCACTGCGCCCCCCGGGAACGTCGACCTGACTGACATCGCCGGTGACCACCACCCGGGATCCGAAACCGACCCGGGTCAGGAACATCTTCATCTGCTCCGGAGTCGTGTTCTGGGCCTCGTCCAGGATGATGAAGCTGTTGTTGAGCGTCCGGCCACGCATGAAGGCCAGTGGCGCCACCTCCACCTGGCCCCGGTCCAAAAGACGCTCAGCGGTCTCGGCATCCACCATGTCGAATAGGGCGTCGTAAAGCGGCCTCAGATACGGGTCGACCTTGGCCATCAGGTCGCCTGGCAGGAACCCGACCCGCTCCCCCGCTTCGACCAGAGGCCGGGTCAGGACAATGCGGTCCACCTGGCCAGCCTGCAGTGCCCGAACGGCCATGGCCACAGCCAACCAGCTCTTGCCGGTCCCGGCCGGCCCCACGGCGAAGGTGATGATGCAACCGGCCACCGCCTCCACGTACCGCTTCTGGCCCGCGGAGCGGGCCCGTACCGGCTTGCCCCTAGAGGTACGGAGGATCTCGGTGGTGAGCACCTCTGAGGGCTTCTCGTCGGCCCGGACCATGTCGATGGCCCGGTCGAGGGTCCGCTCGTCGACCGCCAGTCCCTTCTGCAGCAGGGCCACCACTTCGTCGAACACCAGTCGGACGGTGGGTGCGTGCTCGCCGTCGATGGTGATGGCGTTGCCCCGCACATGGATGGAGGAGCCCGGGAAGGCTCCTTGGACGCGACGGAGCAGGGCGTCCTGTTCGCCCACCAGCTCCGACATCAAGTCGTTGCCGGGCACGGTGAGGGTGACGCTGGTCGACTCCATGGGCAGGCAGACAGGCTACAAGCGACCGGGGGTGCGGGGGTCCGGGCCGCCAGTCGACGGGAACCACCTTCGCCCGATAGGCGGGGCCGTACCCGACGAGACCTTCGCGGAGGATCCGTTCCCGGATGGCAAGTTCGGAGTGGACTCCGACCGGTCGCCGGGGTGAAGGACTGCCTGGAGCGGGCCTAGCGCCGGCGCCGCTTCTTGATCCCGGGCCTCGCTCTGGACTTCTTCCCCGAGCCCTTCCCGTTTCGGCGACGAAACCGGCCCTTCCCGGCCCTCTCGGCGTCGAGGTCGGCCATCACCCGGGTACCTGCCTCATTGACGATGTCCTCGGCGGCGTCCAGAAGTGCGGCGATGCTGTCGTCGGTGCCAAGACCCTCCGGTTCCTTGGGGGTCTCTGGCGTGACGAGCGTGCCGTGGCTCCAGTTCACGTCGACCCGACGCTTGGCGAACGACGGGCAGTCATCCGGGCACCGCCAGGGCGCCTCAGGGGCCAGGTCCAGGTCGCACTTTCGGACCGTGTCCCCGTTGGGGTAGCTGCGACTCTCGAAGTACTTGCAGTCCTGTCGCATCGGCATGGTGCAAGTGTGTCGCGCGGACTCGCCTCTCGGCGACCACGGTCGAGGGGCCCCGCGCTGGGGCCCGCTGGTCAGCCGACCGAACCCTCCATCTGGAGCTCGATCAGGCGGCTCCACTCCACCGCATATTCCATGGGTAGGGTGCGGGTGACCGGCTCGATGAAGCCGTTGACGACCATCGACATGGCCTGTTCCTCAGTGAGGCCTCGGCTCATCAGGTAGAAGAGTTGGTCGTCGGCCACCTTGGACACCGTGGCCTCGTGGCCGATCACCGCATCCGCGGAGCCGACCTCCATGTACGGGTAGGTGTCCGAGATGCTCTCGTCGTCGAGGATTAGGGCGTCGCATTGCACGTGACTCTTGCAGGCATAGGCGTCATCCTCGACCCGCACCAGACCCCGGTAGCTGGTCCGGCCACCGTCCTTGGAGATCGACTTGGAGACGATCTTGGAGGTGGTCTCCGGCGCGGCGTGAGTCATCTTGGCGCCGGCATCCTGATGCTGGCCCGGACCGGCGTAGGCAACCGATAGCACCTCGCCTGAGGCCTTCGGGCCCACCAGCACGACGGCCGGGTACTTCATAGTTAGGCGCGACCCGATGTTGCCGTCAATCCACTCCATGTGGCCCTCGGCCTCCACCCGGGCCCTTTTGGTGACCAGGTTGTAGACGTTGCTGGACCAGTTCTGGATGGTCGTGTAGGTGACCCGGGCCGCCTGTTTGACCACGATCTCCACCACGGCCGAGTGCAGCGAGTCGGTGCTGTACACCGGCGCGGAGCAACCCTCGATGTAGTGCACCTCAGAGCCCTCGTCAGCGATGATCAGGGTCCGTTCGAACTGGCCCATGTTTTCGGCATTGATCCGGAAGTAGGCCTGTAGCGGCATCTCGACCTTGACGCCGGGCGGCACGTAGATGAATGAGCCACCGCTCCACACTGCTGAGTTGAGCGCGGAGAACTTGTTGTCATTCGGAGGGATGACCCGGCCGAAGTAGGCCCGGACAATCTCCGGATGCTCGCGCAGCGCGGTGTCCATATCGCAGAAAATGACACCCTGCTCCTCGAGGTCCTCGCGGTTGCGGTGGTAGACGACCTCGGACTCGTACTGGGCGGTCACCCCGGCCAGGTACTTCCGCTCGGCCTCGGGGATGCCCAACTTCTCGTAGGTGTTCTTGATCGACTCAGGGACGTCGTCCCAGTCATCGCTCAGCGACTCGGTGGGCTTGATGTAGTAGTAGATGTCGTCGAAGTCGATGCCCGACACATCACCGCCCCACCACGGCATGGGCCGACGGCCGAAACGGTCGTACGACTTGAGGCGAAAGTTCCGCATCCAGTCGGGCTCACCCTTCATCCACGACATCTCGCGGATGACGTCTGCGTCCAGGCCCTTGGTGGGTTTGTAGACGTAGTCCTCCTCGTCGCTCCAACCGAGCTTGTATCGGCTGAGGTCGAGTCCGAGATCGGTGGCGGACATCTCCGGGTCTCCTGTCGTCGGATCGGGCGGATTCGGCCGTGGCTTGCAGGCAGGCGCCTGACGGCGGGAGGCGGCCCCGTCGCCGGGGATTTCTCCTACGGGGATAGTAACAATCCAGAACACGGAAGCGGAGGCGAGGCGGCGCCGAACTGCGGTCCGAGGAGTTTGACCCTCTTGGGAGTGGGTTAGGCGTGCAGGCGGCGCTGGCCGTCCAGCCAGCCGAGCAGCAAGGCGACTGCACGCGGGTCATGGCGGAGGTGGTGTCCGGCGCCGGAGATGATCCGAAGGGCGGCCGCCCCGTGGGCGGCTGCCACCACCCGGGCGTCCAGCGACGGGACGACCTCGTCGTCGGCGCCATGGACCACCAGCAGGTCCCGGGGCGCCAGGTCGATGACCGCCTGCTCGGCCGACAGGTCCCGCAGTGCCGAGGCCCACTGGTCGAAATCGGTCGGGGCGCGCTCGTCATCCACCAGACCGGCGTCACGGGCGTGCAGCAGGAGTCTCCGCGGGTTAGCCGCCCAGTCCGACCAGTCGGCCGGCGTGGCCAGCGCTCCCGCCCCGCTGATCCCGTCGTCAACCGACGCAGCGCAGATCGACAGGGCTCCGCCGCTTCCGAACCCGACCACCCACACCCGGCCCACGCCGGCCTGGTGTCTCAGGTCGGCGGCCGCAGCCGCCACGTCGTCCCTCCACCCGTCGAGGCTGAAGTACCCCTCGGAACCAGGCATGCCCCTCAGGTAGGGGACCATGGCCACCCAGCCCATCTCGGTAGCGATCCGAAAGGCCAGTTCGGGGAAGGTAGCCACCGAGTTGGCGCCACCGTCCGGTCCGCTGGGAAAGCCGTGCACGATGATTACCCCGGGCACCTCCTCGCCCGACTCGGTTGCCGGCGGGCGGGCCAGGTGGGCGGCCAGTGAAAGGCCGTCCGACCGGAACCGGTGGTTCTCGAATCCGCCCGTGACAGGACGACTAGGCGACGCTTCGACCATCGATCGGGTGCTAGCGGTCCCCGGCCAGGTCAGTCCAGCCGGCGGAGGGCATCGCGGAACTCCCTCCCCCGCTGCACGTAGGTGTAGGCGTTGAACATGTTGGCGTCCTCGGGCACCACGCCCTCGCGGATGGTGGCTGGCACGCCGAGGGCCATCGACAGGGGCGGGACGACTTGCCCGTTGCGGACCACGGCGTTCGCACCGACAATCGACCCGCGACCCACCACCGCCTCGTGGAGTACCACGGCACCCACGCCTACCAGCGCCCGATCCTCGATGGTGCAGCCTTCAAGGTGGCAGAGGTGCCCGAGGGTGACATCCTCGCCGACGAGGGTCGGGAGGTGGCTGGTGCAGTGGAGCACGGCGTTGTCCTGGACCGACGTCCGGGCGCCGATACGGATCTCGTTGTCGTCGGCCCGCAGCACTGCGTTCGGCCAGACGCTGGCCTCCGGTCCGAGCACGACGCTGCCGATGACCACGGCCAGTGGGTGGACGTAGGCCGAGGGATCCACGTCCGGGACCCGGTCACCTAGGGCGTAGACGGCCATCAGCCCTGCCCGGCGTAGGCGCCATAACGGCCGCCCAGGAACACCAGTGGCGATCCCTCATCGACGTGGGACAGGCCGACGACCCGCCCCATTACGAACCAGTGGTCGCCGGCGTCGACCACCTCATGGGTCGTGCAGTCGATCGACGCCAGGCAGGATGGGATGGCCGGCGAGCCGGTGCCCGCGGTGGGCTGCCAGCCGGTGCCCTCCCACGGGTCGCCGTCCTTGCGAAAGAAGGCGTTGGATAGATCGGCCTGATCGTCGGCCAGCACGTTCACGCAGAACCCCCCGGCGCCTTCCATGCGACCCCAGGAGTAGGACCCCTTGCCTGGCAGGAAGCCGACCAGCGGAGGGTCCATCGACACCGACACGAACGAGCCGATGACCATGGCCACCGGCTCGTCTCCGTCCAGGGCGGTCACCAACGTGACGCCCGTCGGGTAACGGCCGAGCACCTTGCGGTAAAGGTCGCCGTCGATCTCCGTCTTGTCGCCGGGTTGTTCCTCGGACATGGATCCCTCGCGTTCCGGGTCCGACGTCGGCCCCGTCGGGACGGGACGCTAGCGGGAGGCCCCGACCGGAGAGGGACCGGTCGCCATCGGTTCTGATCGTGCTGCCAGGAGGCGGGAGTCGCCCTCGGCGGCTGCCGTCACCCGGCAGACGTCCAGGCCCTCGGCCCGCGACGCCGCTAAGGCCAGTAGGTCGTCGACCTCGTCATCGCAGTGGGCGGGGTCGTGGTGGAAGAGCACCAACTCGCCGACGCCGGCCTGGTGGGCCACTTCCAGCGCGTAATCGACCGTGCAATGACCCCAGTGGGGGCGCTGGGCGAACTCCTCGGGGGTGAATTGGGCGTCGTGGACCAGCACATCGACGCCGTCGGCCAACTCGAGGACCGACTCGGCCACCCACCGAGAGTCGTCGACCGGCTGCTGGTGGTCGCTGACATAGGCCACCGAACGGCCCGCCCAGTCGACCCGGTAGCCGAAGGTACGTCCGACGTGGGGCACCGAACGGGCGGTGACCCGGACCGGGCCAACGGACCAGGTCTCTTCGACCACGTCGTGGAATTCGATGGTTCCCGGCAGGTCGCGAAAGCAGATTGGGAAGAAGGGCGGGTTCATGAAGGCGTCGAACGACTCCACGAGGGTCGTCCCGGGATCAGCCGGGCCGTAGACGTCGAGGTGGGCACCGCCGTAGTGGAGCGGGCCGAAGAAGGGAAGCCCCTGGACGTGATCCCAGTGGAGGTGGGAGACCAGCGCGGTCCCACGAAATGGTCGGCCGTTGACGGTACCGGGGCAGCCGTCCCCAAGCCCGTACAGCCGCAGCCCGGTACCGAGATCGAACAGGATCGGCTCGCCACCGGGCACGTCGAGCACGACGCACGACGTGTTGCCCCCGTACCGGCGGTTGTCGTCGCACGGGCACGGGGTGGAGCCCCGGACACCGTAGAACGAGACCTCGAGCGATTCCCCCATCGACGGCAAGGGTACGGATGGCCTTCCGAGCGGCGGGAAGGATGTGACGGATCTCTCAGGTGACCGGTGGCTCTTCTTCCGTGTTCCGTCGGCGAATCCACCGACCGATTCGCCCTCCTCCCGGCGACCGGCGCGAGACTCGCCCCATGCCTACAGACCTTGCCGCTGCAGGGGCCCCAGCGAGGGTCGCCGACGGCTTGGTCGCCGTGGTCAAGTCATCGTGTGAAACGTGTCAGGAGGTCGCCCCAGTACTGGCCGACCTGGCCGAGCGAGTTGGGCTGGTCGTCTACACCCAGGAGGGCCCGACCTTCCCGGCCGACGCCGACTGGGTGATAGACGACACCGACCTGTCCGCCAGCTGGCATCTCGACCTCGAGGCGGTGCCTACCCTGCTGCGCATTACCGGTGGCACCGAGGTAGAGCGGGTCGAGGGCTGGGACCGGGACCGCTGGGAGGCGACGGCCGGCGTGGACGGCCTCGGACCCGACCTTCCGCCCTTCAAGCCTGGCTGAGGATCGCTCACGGTCGACCCCGGGCGGGTCGATGAACTACGGGCCCGCTTCGGTGACTCGTCTCTGGGGTCGCGCCGCATCGAGGTCGCGGCCATGGAGGACGAGGTCGAGGCGATGTTCGACCGTGGCTGGACCGACGGCCTGCCCGTGGTGCCCCCGACCGAGACCCGGGTGCGGGCCATGCTGGACGGCACCAGTCGTCGCTCCGACGAGGTGGTGGCGCTGATGCCGCCCAACCTGGCCGAATGCACGGTGGAGAAGGTGGCCGTGAACGCAGTGCTAGCCGGATGTCGGCCCGAATACCTGCCAGTGGTGCTGGCCGCAGTGGAGGCGGTCTGCACCGACGAGTTCAATATGCACGGGATCTTGGCCACCACCATGGGCATAGGCCCCGTGCTTGTCGTCAACGGTCCTATCGCCGAACGGATCGGCATGAACTCGGGGATCAACGTCCTGGGTCAGGGCAACCGAGCCAACCTGGCCATCGGCCGGGCACTCCAGTTGGTGGTTCGAAACGTGGGCGGCGGCCGACCAGGCGAGGTGGACCGGGCCACCCACGGCAGCCCGGCCAAGTTGTCGTTCTGCTTCGCCGAGGACGAGGCAGGTTCGCCGTGGACGTCGCTGGCCGTCGACCGCGGCTTCGCCAGGGGGACTGACGTGGTCACCGCCTTCTGCGGCGAGGCGCCCCGCATCGTCACCGACCAAAAGAGCCGGTCGGCTGACTCGTTGGTCCGGTCGTTGGCCGACGGCCTGCGTTCCGCCGTTTCGACCAGGACGGTGATTGGGATGGACGGGATGCTGATCGTGTCGCCCGAGCACGCCGCGCGCTTCCGGGATGCCGGGTGGGACCGGGCCCGGTTCATGGAGGAGCTCGGCACCCACTTGGAGGTCGAGGCCGACACGATCCTGGCCGGGGCCGGCGGCATCGAGGAGGGCCTGCCCGGCGGCTTCGCCGGGATGACGCTTCCCAAGTTCCGACCGGGAGGCCTGCTGGTCGTCCACGCAGGCGGCCCTGCGGGACTGTTCTCGTCGGTCGTGGGAGGATGGGTGAACGGGTCGATGGGTAGCGAACCGACGAGCAGGGAGATCACACCGTGAGCACGAGCACCACCACGCTGCTGGACCCCACGGCCGAGACGACACCGGTCGAGCGAGCGCTGACGCCGCGGAAGGCATCTCTGGAAGGCCTGACCGTCGGGCTGCTCGACATAAGCAAGCCCCGGGGAGACGTGTTCCTCGACCGCCTCGAGGAGCACCTGAGCCGCCGGGGTGCGAACGTCCTGCGATTCGCCAAGCCGACGTTCACCAAGCCGGCTCCGGCCGACCTACGCCATGAGATCGCCGCCACCTGTGACGCGGTGATCGAGGCGCTCGCCGATTGAGGGTCGTGTACGACGTGCAGTGTGCACGACATCGACGATCTGGAGCGACGAGGCCTCCCAGGGGTGGTGGTCGCCTCCGAGCCGTTCGCGGACGCCGCAGTGGCCCAGTCCCGGGCGCTCGGCCTTGAGGTGGCCCACGTCCTGACCCCCCATCCGATCCAGGACCGGTCCGACGACGAGATGCGGGCAATGGCCGACGTGGCGGTTGCCGCCATCGTTGCCGCGCTCACGGATTCCTGACGGCGAGGCTCCCGGCGGGTCGACTCAGCCGGGAAGGGCGTAGCCGCCGGGAGCACTGACGACAAGTCCGTCGGCGACGAGTCCTGCCGCGACACGTTCCGCCCGCTCCTGGTCGTCAGGCCACCCCATCGCCTCGGCTAAGTCGGGACCAGCGACAGGACCCTCGGCCAGACGGGCCACGAGGCGGCCCCGACCCTGGCGGTCGGACCCATCGAAGGAAGGTTGACGTCCCGCCACCCCGGCCGAACCCACCGCCGGATCGGGACCCGTCCCCCGCCAGACGCAGCCCGACGCCAGTGGGCAGTCTCCACACTGGGGACCACGCGCCCGGCAGATCGTGGCGCCGAGGTCGATGACCACCTGGTTCCATGCCCAGCCCTCCCCTATCGGAACGGAGGCGTCGGCCAGGCCCTGGGCCTCCCGGACAGTGAGTCGCCGGCCCGTCCACCGGGCCATGATCCTGGCCACGTTGGTGTCGACCACCGCCACGTCGTCCTCGTATGCGAAGGCCAGCACTGCCCTCGCCGTGTAGGGACCCACCCCCGGAAGGGACAGCAGGTCCTCGAGGGTGCGAGGCAGGTCTCCTCCATGGAGCCCCACCACGACCGTCGCCGTCCGGTGGAGGTTCAGGGCCCGTCGGTTGTAGCCGAGGCCCGACCACTCCGCGATCACGTCCCCCGGGCTCGCCTCGGCACACGCGGCGGGCCTCGGAAAACGCTCCAAGAACTGGGGCCACCGATCGACCACCCGCTCGACGCGCGTCTGCTGGAGCATCACCTCCGAGACGAGGATCGGCCACGGGTCCCGGACCTGACGCCACGGCAGGTCGCGCAGCCTCGGCCGACCCCAGGCCAGCAGCGACGGCGGCAGCATCGTCTGGAAGGTAGCGCCGCCAGTCGCCCCGAAGGGAGGCCCCGCGCTGGGCCGTGCGCGCTAGCGTCACCGCCCGTGGCGAACGCACCCGACCTCTCGTCCGAACTGCAGCTCGTGGGCGGCGACATTCGTCCGCTTGAGGAACTGCTGACCACGTTCCCCCTGGCTGCGGTGGTGGTCGATCCCTACACCCACGAGAGCTCTTGGCTGCTCGACACAGCCCGTCGAATCCTCAACGTGTTCCGGGGCGCAGACGTGCGGGTGGCCTTTCTGGTGGCCGGCACCGACTCCGAGGGCGCGGCCAGTTTCATGGGTCCGCTGGCCGACGAGATTCTCACTCTGGCCGATCCGGATCGGTCTGTTGCCCGTTCCATGGGCCTCGACTCCCTGCCCGCCTTCGTGGCCATCCGCCAGGACGGCTCGGTGCTCGGCACTGCCGAGGGGTGGGACCCCGGTGCCTGGCGGACCGCGGCGTCCGCTCTGGCCGACATGACCAGTTGGTCGCGGCCGGAGATCCCCGCCGCCGGCGACCCGGCGCCCTACGCGGGCACCGCAGCCCTCGGCTGAGACACCCGCCTTCGAAGACCCTGACTCCAGGACCACTACGACCGGCATGCGCGTCCGCGTTGGCTTCGGTTTCGGCGGCTCCGCCCGGCTCGGCGACCCTGCCGGCGATCAGGGGACCTTCGGTCGCATCGTCGACGATCTGGAACGGCTCGGCTTCGACTCCCTCTGGGTGAGCGAGCGGGCCACCGGCACGACGCTCGATCCGGTGGTGGCGATGGCATTCGCCGCCGGACGCACCGACCGGCTGAAGTTCGGACCGGCCGTCATGGTCCTGCCGGGTCGGAACCCGGTCCTGTGCGCCAAGGCCCTGGCCAGCCTCGACCGAATCTCCGACGGTCGGGCACTCCCCGCATTCGGCCTCGGCATCGCGGATGCGGCCGAGCACCAGGCGTTCGGCGTCGACCGTGGCGAGAGGGCCAACTGGTTCGACGAGGCACTGCCGCTGATCCGCCGCCTGTGGACTGAGGACCGCGTGGACCACCACGGCGAGCGGTTCCACCTGGAAGGAGTGCGGGTGCTCCCCAAGCCAGTTCAGGACCCGTTCGAGGTGTGGCTGGGCGGGCGGGCGCCGTCTGAGTTGCGGCGGTGCGGACGCCTGGGTGACGGCTGGCTGCCCAGCTTCGCCACGCCGGCTTCCGTGGCCGATGGGATCCGTTTGGTCGATGAGGCGGCGGCCGACGCCGGCCGTTCCATCGACCGGGAGCACTTTGGAGCACTCGTACCCTTCGTTCACCGGGACCTCCCCGAGCGCTTCGCCGAGAGACTCCGCAGCCAACAGCCCGACCAGGACCCGCGAGAGGTGGTCGCCCGAGGGGTCGACGGGCTGGCCTCCCGCCTGCTCGAATTTGTCGCGGTGGGCGCATCGAAGTTTGTGGTGTTCCCCTTGGACGATCCGGCCGGAGACGTGTCCGGTACCGGCCGATCCGGCGGCGATGCGTGGCATGCCACCATCGAGGACGTGGCTGCCGAATGCCTACCGCTCCAGACATGACCTTCCGAGACCGGGCATGAACATTAGGAACCCATGACATCGAGGAACATCACCGTCGCTCCGGAAAGCCGGCCAGCCATGTACGAGGCCATGTGCCGCGCAGTGGTCGCCGGCGGCGGAACCTTGGCAGACCCTGAGTACGCCGAGGGCCTTGTGTGGGCCGACCCCGCCCGGCCCGACGTGTTCCCCGCCCTGGTCGAGCACGCCGACAGGCTGGAGTGGATCCAACTCCCTTATGCCGGTGTTGAACCGTTCGCCCACCACCTCGATCCCCGCTGGTCGTGGACGTGCGGCAAGGGTGTCTACGCACCGGCAGTGGCCGAGATGGTCCTGGCCCAGGTCCTGGCCCTGTGCAAGAACCTCCAGGGGTACGCCCGAGCGTCCACGTGGGAGGGCCCAGTGGGTCGGGTGCTGGCCGGCAGCCGGGTCACCGTGCTGGGCGGCGGTGGTATCACCAGTTGTCTGCTGCCCCTGCTGGCGCCTTTCGCCTGCGAAGTAACCGTTGTCCGGCGGACCAACGTCCCGGTCGACGGGGCGGACCGGACGATCACCACGGCCCGCCTTCACGAGGTCCTCCCCCGAACCGACGTGCTGGTCGTCGCTCTCGCCCTCACACCGGAGACCACGGGGATCATCGGTGCGCAGGAACTGGCCGCGCTTCCCGACCACGCCCTCCTGGTCAACGTTGCCCGGGGCCGCCACGTGGTCACCAACGACCTGGCGGAAGCCCTCGTCGCGGGTCGGCTGGGTGGTGCGGCGCTCGACGTGACCGACCCGGAGCCGCTTCCAGACGGTCACCCGCTGTGGTCCGAGCCACGCTGCTTCATCACCCCCCACATCGCCAACACCCCGGAGATGGGCCTCGAGTTGCTGGAACCGTTCGTGGCCGAGAACGTGCGCCGTTTCTGCTCCAGAGAGGACCTCCTCGCCCCAGTCGACGTGGCACTGGGCTACTAGGTCGGGTTCCCGACGCTCCCGATGCCCGAGCCCGTGGTCACCGTCGCCGCATGGCTACTTGCCGTGGTTTTCGTCCTGGCCTCGGTGGCCAAGCTGCGTGACCCACGGGGCACCCGACGCACCCTTGGCAACTTCGGACTGCCCAACCCACCACTGCTGGCCCGGGTGATTCCCGGAACCGAGGCAGCGACAGGGCTGCTGTTGGTCGTCGACCACCGAGTGGGCGGCCAGTGCGCGGTGGCCCTGCTGGTGGCCTTCACCACACTGATCGTCGGCCGTCTGCTATCTGGCCACCACGACGCCTGCGGGTGCTTCGGCACCTGGTCGAAGCGTCCGCTGTCGTGGCGCGACCTGGTCCGCAACAGCATTCTCGTGGTCCTCGGCGTGATAGCCGCCCTCGGTTGAGGGCTGGGCCACCACTCGCCTGCCGGCCACCGGCGTCCGTCTGATTCAGAGGATCGGCTCGTTCTGCTACATACTGCGCGCCATGGACTCACGCACCACCGCCCGACGAGTCGCCGAGCCGATCAACGAGTTCGGCGCCCGATTCATGCTCGACCCCGCCACGTTCGCTCGCTGCGCCGAGGAGGGCATGCCACTCAGCCTGGCCTCCTACGTCCACGGCCGCCTCGGCGTTATGGGCGAGATCGACGTAGACGCGGCGATCGAGAGCATGTTGTTCTTCGAGCCGACCCTCGTCGAGAACGCGTGGGTCGAGGAGAGCGGCCTGACCAAGGCCCAGTCGGGCACCGCATACGCCGCTGTCTGCGCCGAACGGGGCCGGGCCTATCTCAACGGCTTCGAGGGCGCCTCCCGCCTGTCGCAGCTCCTGGAGAAGGTTGCCGACTCAGCCGACGACACAAACGCCGCCCTGTTCGCCGGCTGGCGCGACGCAGACCGGCCTGACGACCCCGCCGGTCGGGCGTACCTGATGTTGGCCACGATTCGCGAGCTCCGCGGCTGCCTGCACATGACGGCCAGCCGGAAGGCCGGTGTCGATCCATTGGCAATGGTGCTGGCCTCCGGCGGAGAGGGCACCGCCCAGCTTCACGGCTACACGGACCTCGACCGCAAGCCGGCCTCCGCCGAACAGTTGACAGCCATTGAAGAGGCAACCACGGACGCCGACGCCGCCAACTACGATTGTCTCACCGAGGACGAGCGGACCGAACTCGCCAAACTTGTCGAAGCCGCCGTCGTCCACGCTGCGGAGCGGTAGTCGCGACCCGCAGGCCTCAGACCAGCCCCACCACGAGAAACGGGACCCCGCACATGGACGGCCTGATGATGGACACGCCGCTGTCCCTGACCCACCTCTTCGACCGGGCCACGCGCCTGTTCGCTGACAAGGAGGTGGTTACCGCCACTCCTGCAGGCTTGGAGCGGGTCACCTACGGCGAGTGGGGCGAGCGCACTCGGCGTCTGGGCGGAGCCCTGGACGACCTGGGCATCAGCGACGACGGGCGGGTGGCCACCTTTGCCTGGAACACGGCACGCCACCTCGAGTTGTACTTCGCGCCGCCGTGTACCGGCCGGGTCTCGCACACGCTGAACCTACGCCTGTTCCCCGACCAGTTGACCTACATCGTGAACCACGCCGAGGACGAGGTCATCTTCCTCGACCACTCGGTAGCCGGCCTGATCTGGCCGCTCATGGAGACGTTTAAGTCGGTCCGCCACGTGGTCCTCATGGACGACGGTGCGCCCGCCCCCGACCCGGACGCCATCGCCCCAGAGGTCCACGACTACGAGGACCTGCTGGCTGCCGCCTCCCCCGTCGAATGGCCGCCGGTCACGGAGGACCGAGCCGGGTCGATGATGTACACGTCTGGTACAACCGGGAACCCGAAGGGCGTCGTCTACTCGCACCGGTCGATGGTGCTGCACACTTTCGGGGCGATGATGGCCGACACCCTCGGCGTCTGCGAACGCGACGTGATCCTGCCCGTCGTTCCCATGTTCCACGCAAACGCCTGGGGCCTGGCCCATGCGGGCGTGGCCACCGGCGCCACCCTCGTCATGCCCGGCCCCGACCTGTCGCCCGGTGCGCTGGCCACCCTCATGGAGGAGCAGGGCGTCACGCTGGCCGCTGGCGTGCCCACCATCTGGATGGGTGTCCTGCCCGAGCTGGACGGTCGCGACACCTCGGCCCTGCGCTCCATCGTCTGTGGCGGATCGGCGGTGTCCCGTTCCCTGTCTGAGGGCTACCGGGAGGCCACAGGCCTCCCCATCCTCCAGGCGTGGGGCATGACCGAGACCAGCCCGCTGGCCGCCACCTGCGGCATCAAGTCGACGCTGGACCACCTCGACGACGATGCCCTGGCCGACCTGCGCACCGCGATCGGCCTGATCGCTCCCGGCGTCGATTTCCGGATCGCTGAACCAGAGACCGGCGAGGAACTGCCGTGGGACGGCCAAACCAGTGGCGAACTGCAGGTCCGCGGCCCGTGGGTGGCCCGCACCTACTACGACGACGACCGGGCCGCCGAGTCGTTCACCGCCGACGGCTGGCTGAAGACCGGCGACGTGGCCACTGCCGACGCCGAGGGCTATATCCGGCTCGTGGACCGCACCAAGGACCTCATCAAGTCGGGTGGCGAGTGGATCAGCTCCGTGGAACTGGAGAACGAGATCATGGCCCACCCGGGCGTGGTCGAGGCCGCCGTGATAGGCGTGGCGTCAACCAAGTGGGGCGAGCGGGCCATGGCCTGCGTAGTGGCCGCCGAAGGCGCCGAACTCACCGCCGACGACGTCCTTTCATGGCTGGACGGCCGGATAGTGAAGTGGTGGATGCCCGACCGGGTGGAGTTCATCGACGAAGTACCGAAGACCTCGGTTGGGAAGTTCTCCAAGAAGACCCTGCGTGACCGCTTCGCCGACGTGCTGGTGGACTAGGACCTGCATGTCTCCGGGTCCGGATCCCACCCGCGGACTCGGTCTCACTCTGCAGAGCGGGGAAGTTCCGACGTCCAGATGATTGTCGGCGCGCGTGGTGCGTGCCATGATCGTCGGCATCCACAGCGCCCCAGCGGGCGCCTGACCGAGGGAGATCCGCGTGGAACTGTTCAGCGACTGGATGGGTGGCATGGGAGGCGGCCAGGCCGTCGGCCGTTACGCCCACTACCTGGGTGGCATCACCTGGATCGGCCTTCTGTACTTCTTCAACTTCATCCAAGGGTCGGCCTTCGCTGAGATGAGCGATGGTGCCCGCGGTGAGGCGCTCCGCAAGATCACCTGGCGCACCCTGTGGTGGTTCCGCTGGGCAGCGATGCTGACCTGGGTGTCCGGCATCTGGATCCTCTTCCACCAGGAGGTCCTGGACAGCGGCGACTACTGGAAGTCGGCGTCAGGCATCGGCATCGCCTTCGGAGTGGTGCTGGGCACCACGATGGCGGCAAACGTGTGGATGGTCATCTGGCCGGCCCAGCAGATCGCCATCGGTTCGTCGGTGAAGGTCTCCGAGGGCAGCGAAGCTGACCCGGAGGCACCGGCCGCGGCCAAGCGTGCGGCTCGGGCCAGCCGAGTCAACACCCTTTTCTCGATCCCGCTGATCTTCTTCATGATGTGGCCGAGCCACTTTGGTGCCCACTTCGGTAACCCTGACTCGGGGGCACGTCTGACCATCTGGATCGTCTTCCTGGTCATCTGGCTCGTAATGGAGTTGTCGGCCCTCGGCAAGCTCGGTGGCTACGACAACGCCATCAACAAGATGGTGCTGGACAAGCACCAGAACACGATCGTGTACGGCCTCGTCATCACCGTCGTGCTCTACCTGCTGTTCGAGATCGTCGCCTGACCTCGGTCCTCCCAGAACGCGCTGCGGCCCGCCCCTCGGGGCGGGCCGCTACGCATTTTCACTCGCACTCCGCCTGAGGAGGTCCGGAAGTCCGGACCCCGAAGAACCCCTCCTATCCCTCGACGAGGAGTCGAGCCTCCATGCCACTCTCCCGGTGACCGGGGATGTCGCAGTACAGGAGGTAGCGGCCCGGCTCGAGCGTGATGGTGCCCGACTCTGTGCCGCCTTTGTCGACCACCAGGCGCAGGGCCTCCTCGTGGCCCTCGACGACCAGCGAGTGTTCCTGGAAGCCATCGAGTCGGTACTCGACCTTGATGTTCCCTGCGGTCGCCGTGTAGCCGTCAGCGTCGAAATCCTGGGTGTCGAGGGCGACGATCCGCAGCACACCGTCGTCAGCCACCGGAGCGGTCCCGCTTCCTCCCCCGCTGCCGCCGCACGCGGCCATCGGACTCACCAGAAGTGCCGCGGCCAAAGCCACGGGTCCGAGGCGAATCCGATCGGTCGAATGCTTCACGTTCCAGATCATGGGACCGGAGGCTAGCGATGGGCGATGATGGCCCGATGTGCTCTCTGTCCTCCGAGCCGCCTCCCGAGAAGGAACGCCTGCCCCAGGCGCCGGGAGAGGGCGCACAGTTGGCACTGCTGGCCAACCCGGCGGCCCGTCAGGGACAGGCCGCCGGATATGTCGCCCGGGTGCTGGATTGCCTGAGGGCCCGCGGCGTGGAGCCCCTGGTCCTGGACTCGGCGTCGTCCGCCGAAGCCCACGCTGCGGCACGACACGTCGTGGAGCAGGAAATCCCCCGACTAGTGGTGGTGGGTGGCGACGGCGTCGTGCACCTTGCCGCCGACGCGGTGGCCGGTTCCCGCACCGTCCTCGGGGTGGTCGCGGCCGGGACCGGCAATGACTTCGCCGCGGCACTGGACCTGGACCGTGACGACCTGGAGGGCCGGGTCCACAATGCTCTGGCCGAACCAGTGGCCGTCGACCTGATCGCCCGCCGTCCTTTCCCCGTGCCGATTGGGACCTCACACGTCGGCACAGTTGACCGGACCGGCGGCACGACTCATGCATCCACCGTGTGCATCGCGGGCTTCCCGGCGGCCGTCAACGCCCGGGCCGAGGCCATGACACTGCCGCGGGGGCCCTCCCGCTACACGGTGGCGACCCTGCTGGCCATCCGGGGCATGCGCCCGACCCGGTTCCGCCTGACATGCCACGGTGGCCCCGACGACGGACGTGTCGTCGACCAGCGGTGCGCGGTCGTAGCCGTTGCCAACACCGGATTCTTCGGCGGAGGCATGCGAATCAGCCCCGACGCCCGCCCAGACGACGGGCTGCTGGACGTTTGCCTGGTGGGCGACGTGGGCCGGGTCGCCCTGCTCCGGGCATTTCCCAAGGTCCGGACCGGCGCCCACCTGGACCACCCGAAGGTCATCGCGCTGCGGGCCGCAGAAGTGGACCTGGAGATCTTGGAACCACGCCTGGACCTCGACGGGGAAGTCCGGGCGGACGGAGAACCGTTCGGGACGCTGCCCTGCACCCTGTCGTCACGCCCAGGCGCGCTGCGCGTGGCCGGGGCCGCTACTCAGCCGTTAGGTCGCGCCTAGGGTCGACATCCATGAGCGACCGCCGTGCGAACGACCGGGCCACCCATCGAGTCGGCATCACCTACTGCGTCCCCTGAGACTATTCCCCCCGCGCCGTGGGCGTGGCCGCAGACCTCCTCGGGGCCTACCAGCACGTCATCGAAGACCTGACCCTGATTACGGGCGACAACAGCGTGTTCGACGTCTTCGTCGATGACTCGATCCTCTACTCCAAGACAGAGGCAGGCCGGCACGCGGAGCCCGGCGAGATCCTCGACCTGTTCGCCTCCTTCGTGGGTCCGGACGTCCCCCGGTACGGCGACGAATGAGCAAGCACCCGATCTTGGTTTAACGCGTCTAGATTCCCAGCAACAGCGGCCCTGCCGCTCGAATCCGCCCAACCGTCGGATCCTCCGGCGACCAGAGAACTAGGAGTATCACAGTGAGCCTTGACGGCAGCCAGACCCTGGAGAACCTGAAGGCCGCCTTCGCTGGCGAATCGCAGGCCAACCGCCGCTACCTCTACTTCGCCAAGGTGGCCGACGTGGAGGGCTACCCGGACATCGCCGGCAACTTCCGCGACACGGCCGAGGGCGAGACCGGCCACGCCCATGGCCACCTCGACTACATCAAGGCCGTCGGCGACCCGGCCACCGGTCTGCCCATCGGCGACACCCAGGAGAACCTGGCCGCCGCGGTGGCCGGCGAGACCCACGAGTACACCGAGATGTATCCGGGCATGGCCAAGACGGCTCGCGAGGAGGGCCACGAGGACATCGCCGACTGGTTCGAGACCCTCGCCAAGGCCGAGAAGGCCCACGCCGGTCGCTTCCAGGCCCTGCTCGACGAGGTCAGCTGAGCCGCCGGTTCCGCCCCTTCCGGGCGCCCGCCGGGGCCACCCGACGCCGGGGCCCATACCGGACACGCACCGGCCGCACCCCCCCCGGGCGGCCGGTGCGGCGCGTCCGGGCCCGCCCCGGATCACCGCACCGCTGAGATCCGATCCCCGAACTGGGAACCACGAGACCCATGGCCGACCACATCGCCTACACGCCGACACCGGGCCTGACCTACGACCCGTCGCACCCCGTTTACTGGGACCCTGATGCCCTGCAGGCAGAGGTTGACCGGACCTTCGAGATCTGCCACGGCTGTCGGATGTGCTTCAAGTTCTGCGACTCCTTCCCATCGCTGTTCTCGTTCCTCGACGACAACCACGAGGGAGACGTGCGCTCCATCACCACCGAGGAAACGGCACAGGTGATGGACGAGTGCTTCCAGTGCAAGTTGTGCGAGGTCCAATGCCCGTATTCGGTGCGCGACGGACACGAGTTCCAGCTCGACTTCCCCAAGCTGGTCCATCGGTTCAAGGCCCAACGGGCTCGTGCCGAGGGGATCGGCCGACGAGAGCGGATCCTCGGCGACCCAGATCGCACCGCCGCCCTCGCCCGAGCATCTGGAGGGCTGGCCAACGCGGCTAACGCCCGGAGCCGCATCCACCGGATCTTCCTCGAGAAGGTGCTGGGCATCCACCGCGACAAGGACCTCCCCCGGTTTGCCCGCACCACCTTCACCGTCTGGGCCAGGCGCCGGGGTCTGGTGTCGAACGACCCCACCGAGGGAGAAGCGGTGCTCTTCCCTACCTGCTACGTGGAGCACAACGAACCAGAGGTTGGCCATGACACGGTGGCCGTCCTTGAGCGCAACGGAGTGTCTGTGACGTGCACGGAGGGCCTGGTCTGCTGCGGGATGCCCGCTTGGGAGGCCGGCGACCTCGACGGCCTCCAGAAGCGGGCGGCCACCAATCTGG
>JAZADN010000040.1:0-11700 GCA_036123585.1 Actinomycetota bacterium
GGCGCCGCCGACCCCGCCGGCGCCGCCGCAGACGACGGTGGGGCCGCCGACGGCGCCGGCGCCGACGACGCCGCCGGCGACGACGACTGCGCCGCCGACGACGACGGTGGCGACGACGACTGCGCCGGCTACGACGACTGCGCCGGCTACGACGACGGTGGCGCCGACGACGACTGCGCCGGCGACGACGACACTGCCGCCACCAGACTTCGGACTAGGGGGGGATTTCGCTGCCTTTAGCGACCAGGTTCAAGGTGCATTCAAGGCAGTAGTGGATACCGAGTTCACGGCTATGGGTTCCTACAAGTCGGGGATGTCAGTTGCCGTCTTCACCGATGGGGTCCTATGGGCCTATGCAACCGGGGAGGCGTCGGCGACGACACCTATGACGACTAGTACTCCGACCCTCATTCGGAGTACCTCGAAGACGCTTGAGTCCGCGCTGATCCTTGATTTGATCGAGGATGGCCACTTCCAACTGACGGATTCCCTCGAGTCTGTCCTGTCAGCCCATCCCGACTATTCGTTGCTCGACGCCTCAAAGGTGAATGGCTCAGTCACCATCCACGAACTTTTGAGCATGCGTTCGGGGATTCGCAACTTCTCGTCTGGTGCAGGAGCGGACAGCCAGGATCTGCTCTGGGTGGTGATGAAGCCCGCATGGAAACCAGTGGACACCCTTGGGCTGATTGAGGGCCCCTGGAGCGACCCTGGAGAGTACGAGTACTCCGATTCGAACAATTTCCTCCTCGGGATGGCGGCTGAATTGCACGCCGGTAAGGATCTTTCTGTCCTCTACCGGGAGCGGTTCCTCGATCCACTCGACATCGCCGCCGTGCTACTCCCGGATGAGCCGGTTCCCGAAGGCACGGCCCGCCCATACACGGACCTCGACTACTGGGGTGGAAGCGGATTCGGAGACATGATCGAGATGGATGCGGCCCGGTACGGGAAGACTTCAGACCAGTGGCATGAGCAAGATGCGAGGTTGGCCTGGGCCACGGCTGGGATCGTGTCGACGCCGGCCAACATTGCTCGTTGGGGATACGAGCTCTATAGCGACAGGGGTTCTGCGCTTTCAGAGCAGAGCCGCACGATTCTGCTTAATTCGATCAACGACGAAGTCATCTCGCTGGCTGGACAACCTCAGCAGTACGGCTACTACGCGGCAAGACGGACCTTCCCGCTTGAGGACGGAACATCGTTGTCCGTTATTGGGCATCCTGGAGGAGGAGCCGGTTACACCTCACGGGTCTACTACTCGCCAAGTCTGGATATGTCGATTTCAATCTTGGCTAACTCGGATCTCCAATACGCTCGCCGCGAAGCAGGCTGCAGGGAGTACGGCACCGCAGACTGCATTGCCTGGGGGCTGTTCAAGGCCTATGCGGACTAGGACAAATCGCCAACCCGCAGATCAACGCGCAGATGCTGGCGCTGGCCACGCGTGTGGCTAGTGCATTAGCCGACCCCAGAACAGCTGTAAGAGATCGAGGAAATGAAGAAGCCTGGCCCTGCCTCCGTGCAGCGGTAGGTGGCTTCGTTTTGCGGTGGTTCAGGCAAGAAGGAAGCGCATGCGAGCGCATCGCAAACTCACAGGAACCGGATCTGAGGCAATCACTGCTTTGCTGAACTTCGTCAGGCCGGCGAACCGATTGTCGACGGGCCATTGACCACGGTGACGACCCTGGAAGGTTCGATCACCTCGTTGGGCACGACCTCTGGACATCGGTTCGTGGTCGGAAACTGGAAGTCCAGCCCGATCGGGCCCTTTGCCGACGTGATGTGGGCTCCTCCGGGAGAACGCCGGGTCCTGGTTGCATCCCGTTCGGTCGCCGCCTACGTGACGACCGTGTATCCGTTCTCTGAGTCCATCGACACACCGGTGTCAGTCAACGTCCGTGATCGACAGATCGAGGTGCAAGCAGGCCCGATTGCGATCAGGATCGTCACCGGTCGCCCACTTCCCTTCCCCTGGCGGCCCCGTTGGTTCGTCGGCAGCGTCGAGAGCGCCCTCGCCCATTCCCTCCTAGGTGTGCGGACCGTCGGCGTCAGCCCGACCGGGATGACGGAGTGGTACCGGACCAGGTCGTTGGGCTGGGTCGAACAAGGGACGGCTGAAGTCGATGGCGAGTCCTGTGGGGACCTAGCGCCGATCAACGGCCATCTCGGATTCGGCTTCACCGATCCGCCCCGTCGGCCAAGCCACGTGAACCTGCGTGTGGACATCGGGTCCGGGTCTGCAGCCGGCTAGCGGTTGGGGCACCGGGCCGTGATGGCTGCTGAGCGGGTATTGCCCGACTAGACGTACTCGCCCAAGCCCTTCATCTGGCTGGAGACTCTCGGGCCTGTGGTTCCAGTCGAACGTTCACAGGGCAAGGTTGGAGGCCACGGGACCCCGGAGGTGAACAGGACCGGTCCATGGAAGGACCGGCCCAATCGCACCCCCAACGGGATTCGAACCCGTGTTACCTGCGTGAAAGGCAGGCGTCCTAGGCCGCTGGACGATGGGGGCCGGACCGCGCTGAGAGCGAGGCCACGATACCAGTTGCCCCGGGAGTCGCGTCACCCGTCGGAGGCCGACCCGACCGCCTCCTCGAGGAGGAACCCCAACCAAGCCAGCAGGGCCCGCTGGGGAGCCTCCGGCGCGTCGGGGTCGAATTCGTCCTCCTCGGAGACGTCGAGGCGGGTGCCCAGCAGGAGGCGGAGCCCGTTCAGCACCTGCATCCAGGCAGCGAGCTCTTCGTCGTCCAGCGACTCCGCCCAGGCGGTGGCCATCACAACGTCGGCGGCACCAAGGCGCGTCCTTACAAGGTCGTCGTGGACCAGGGCGGCATAGTCATCCTGTCGTTCGTCGTCGTCCACGTAGGCCGTCGGGTACAGGCGGGTCAGGTGGGGGTCCTCGTCGTCGGCCACCACGGCATGGAACTGGCGGGCCAGATCGGCCACCAGATCGCGTTCGTCGGTTCCGAGGAGGACCGTCGTCCGGTCACCGTCCCGCTTGAATGCCAGCGCTTTTCGACGTCGGAGGATCACTGGTCGTCCCTCTGCAAGGTCGCCCACAGCCCGTGCTCGTGGAGTCGGAAGACGTCCATCTCGGCCTTCTCCCGGGTGCCACCGGATACCACGGCCCGCCCCTTTTGGTGGACGTCCAGCATCAGTCGATCGGCCTTTTCCTTGCTATATCCGAAAAGCTTCTGGAAGACGAACGACACGTATGACATCAGGTTGATGGGGTCGTTCCAGACAAGCACGATCCACGGCCGGTCGGTCGAGGAATCCTCGTCCAGCCCGAAGTCGATGTCGGGCCGTTCGGTGGTGGTTGGGGCGGGACTCATGGCGCCGGCCCCCCCGTGGGCACCTCGGTGCGGCCCCGGTAGTCGACGGCCACCAGGCGGAGCCGGACCACCACCATCCAGAGCGTGGTGGCGCCGGCCACGTGGAGGCCTACCAGGATGACCGGGACACCGGTGAAGTACTGGGTCCAGCCGATGGCGGCCTGAAAGGCGACCACGCCGACCAGCCAGGCCACGGCCCGACGCAACGAAGCTTCGGCACCGAGGCGACGGACGGCCAGCACCAGGGCGGCGACCACGCCGAGGAGCACGACCACGCTCGTTCCGTGGACCCTGGCGACCTCCCGGACGGTGAACGGCAGGCGGGGGATCGGATCGTCGTGGCTGCCGGCATGCGGTCCGGAGCCGGTGACAAAGGTTCCAGTGGCCAGGACGATCATGGACAGGCCCCAGACTGCGGCGGTGAGGCGTCGGACCGCTTCCGGGACGACCACGACGGGTCGGGCGTGGTCCCCGGCCAGGTGATGGAGCACCACCGCGTTCCACACAAGCACCATCGACAGCGCGAAATGCCCCAGGACCAGCCACGGGTTCAGGTGGCTGAGGACAACGATTCCGCCCAAGACCACCTGGCTCACGACGCCGGCCACCAGACCCCAGGACCATCGCAGGAGGTCACGTCGCCGAGGCCAGCGGGCCATCGAGCCGAGCACCGCAGCGACCACCGCCAGTGAGACCAGCCCGGTCACCATCCGGTTCCCGAACTCGATCCATCCGTGCAACTCGGCCTCGGGGACGAACTGGTCCTGCTCACAAGTCGGCCAGTCCGAGCAACCGAGGCCTGAGCCGGTGAGGCGCACCGCAGCCCCGGACACCACGATCCCGGCCAGCAGGCCGAGGGCCAAGCCGCAGATCCTGCGGTAGCCGTCGGGGGTGAGGGGAGGCCGACGATCGGTCACGTCCGTCAGGGTACGGAGTGACCCGGGTACGTAGGCTCGCCCGCCATGGCATCGGTGTCAGCGGACCCGGCACCATCGAGCAGGGAGACCCCATGGAACTGAAGGACGCGGTTGCCGTCGTGACCGGCGCGGCCAGTGGGATCGGCGAGGCGCTAGTGGAGCGATTCGTCGCCGAGGGAGCGGCCGCCGTGGTGGCTGCCGACCGTGATGCCGTCGGGGTAGACGCTCTGGCGGATCGGCTCTCCGGCGGGTCGACCGTGGTAGAGGCCACAACCTGTGACGTGTCAGACGAGGCGGCGGTCCGCGACCTGGTCGATGGGACGGTGGCCCGCCGAGGACGGATCGACCTGATGGTGTCGAACGCCGGCTACGTCACCGTGGGCGGCCTCGAGGCGCCGGACGAAGAACTGCGCCGAATGTTCGGCGTTCACGTGATGGCCCACCTGTATGCCGCCCGGTACGCCATCCCACACATGGTGGCGGCTGGCGGCGGCCACCTGCTCAATACCTCATCGGCTGCCGGGCTCTTGACGCAGATCGGTTCGCTCCACTACTCGGTGACCAAGAACGCCGCGGTGTCCCTCGCCGAGTGGATCAGCGTTACCTACGGTGACCGCGGCATCGGCGTGTCGGTGCTGTGCCCCCAGGCCGTGGCCACCAACATCACGACGAACAGCCCGACGGCCGACCTGATGCCCGGCGACGGTCCCGCGGGGGCCGCCGCGGTAGACGGGGTGCTGACCGCTGCGGAGTTGGCCGACACCGTCGTGGAGGCGTTGGCCGACGGCCGCTTCCACGTCCTACCCCATCCAGACGTCGCCGAGTACGTCCGTCGCAAGGGTGATGACGTGGACCGGTGGTTGGCCGGCATGAGGCGCTTCCAGCAGAGGCTCTACCAGGACGGACCCACCCCGGCCGACTGGCTCCTAGCCTGACCCTCGTGCGCCATGAGCTCCCTCGAACCCCGCGATCGTTGACGGTCGACGGGCCCTTCTCCCGTCGCGAGAAGGTCGTGGGCTACGTGGCGCTCACGAAGCCCCGGATCATCGAACTGCTGTTGGTGACCACGATCCCCACGATGTTCGTAGCCGAGGGCGGCGTACCGTCGTTGTGGCTGATGACGGCCACGGTGGTGGGCGGCACGCTGGCTGCTGGTGGCGCCAATGCCGTCAACATGGTGGTGGACCGCGATATCGACGGCCTGATGGAGCGGACCATGAATCGCCCGCTGGTCCGTGGCGTGATGACCGCGCGGGCGGCGCTCGTGTTCGCCGTGGTCATAGAGGTGGTGGCCTTCGTCTGGCTCTTCGCCACCGTCAATCTGCTGAGCGCAGTCCTTGCCGTCTCGGCCACCTTCTTCTACGTATTCGTCTACACGCTGTGGCTGAAGAGGACCTCGACGCAGAACATCGTTATCGGAGGTGCGGCCGGGGCCGTGCCGGTCCTGGTGGGGTGGTCGGCGGTGACCGGGACGCTCGACTGGGCGCCGGTCGTCCTGTTCCTCGTCATCTTCTTCTGGACGCCACCGCATTTCTGGGCGCTGGCCATCAAGTATCGGGACGACTACTCGACGGCTGAGGTACCGATGCTCCCGTCGGTGGCCAGCCTCGGCGAGACGGTCCGGAAGATGGCCCTGTACACGGTGGCCCTGGTGGGCCTGACCATCCTCTTCTCCCCGGTGGCTGGCATGGGATGGATCTACCTGGCCTCGGCAGTGGTCCTCGGGTTGGCCTTCGGCATCCTCGTGGAGCTTGTACGACGGGACCCTGGCGAGAGGACCGCCATGCGGCTCTTCTCCTGGTCCATCACCTACGTGACGCTCCTGTTCACCGCAATGGTCGTCGACGTCCTGGTCTGATCCCACCGAGGGTGCCAACCCCAGACGACAGGTCCGCGCTTTTCGACGCTCAGGTCAGCCGACGAGCCTCGCGCCTACTAGATTGCGCCGGACGTGCGAGCGCCGGAACCACCGTCGATCCGCCTAGCCTCGTCTGGTCCGAGCGCGCTCGGATCGCTGGACGAGGGCACTCCACCCACCCGCTGACCCGAGAAGCATCGATGACGACGACCGACAACGCCGCCGCCTCCGATTCCGCTCCGACTGCCTTGGAGGACGCCGTTACCACCACCGACCCCGTGGTCCTCGGTCGCGTCTGGGGCTTCGGGGGTATGGCGTCCGTCCTGCTGGCGGCCTTCGCCGGGTTCCTCGTGGGCGTGGAGCGCCTCGACCTAGCCTCGGCCGGCGTCTTCGACGGAGCCGATGGCCTCTTCCAGTTCTGGTCGGCCTACCGGGTGGCCTTCGTGCTTCTCGGCGTGTTACCCGCCCTCATGGCCCTGGCCACCACGGTGGTGCCCCGCCAGTGCGGCGGTTCTCTGGTGTTCCCCCGGGCCGCGGCGCTCGCCTGCTGGACTTGGGTGGTCGGCGCCGGCATGACGATCGTCGGCTTCCTCGTCGACGGTGGCCTCGGTACCCCCGGCGGTGGTGGCGAGCGACAGGCCACCGCACTGACCCTGATGGGGCTCCTCCTGGTGATCTGCGGCCTCCTGCTGGCCTCGGTCTGCGTGATGACCACCATCGTCTCGGGTCGTGCCGCGGGCACCGGCCTCCGGGACCTGCCCTTCACCGCTTGGACCACGCTGGTCGGCGCCACGGTCTGGACGGGAATGCTCCCGGTCCTGGCCGCCAACGCCGTGCTGGCCTACGTCGACCTGCGGGGCCGACCGGCCGTGCGCTTCGGCGCAGAGGACGCAATCTGGGCGCAGCTCTCCTGGATGTTCACCCATCCGGCGATCTACGTGCTGGCCCTGCCCGTTCTGGGCATCGCACTCGACCTGGTGTCGTCGACCACCAGAACCGCGCAGGCCAACCGGGACGTTCTGCTGGTGGCCACAGCGGCGTTCGGCTTCCTGTCGTTCGGTGCCTTCGCCCAGACGTTCTTCGACACGCCTGGTACCCCGATCGCCGAAGAGGCCATTTCGGTCGTGGCCGCGTTCGCCATCGTCCCGGTCACCCTGGCCATCGTCGGTGGGCTGGCCGACACGCTGCGCCGCGGCGCTGCCAACCTCGGCCCCAAGCCCCCCGCCGAGGCCGTCTGCTCGATCCTCGCCGCCCTGCTGGTACTGGCCGCCACAGTGGTCGGCGCCGTGCGGGTTATTGCCCCCCTGGAGTTGCTCGACACCTCGGTCACCGGCGCCCACTTCGCGCTCCTTCTGGGGGCGGTGATTCTCGGCCTCGGCGCCGGCTTTCACCACTGGGGTGAGGACCTGGTCGGCCCGGAGGGCCGGCGTCCGGGCATGTTCCTGCTCGGCGGCCTCGCCGTGGCCGGAGGCACGGCGCTGGTCGGCGCGGCAGACCTGGTCAGCGGCCTGATGGACCAGGCCGACTTCACCGGCGTCGACCTAGCCACCGCTGGCAACCCGGACTCGGCCGTCGACGGCCTGAACCTGGTCTCGATGATCGGCTCGTTCGCCCTGCTGGCCGGTCTGGCGCTCTGGATTCTGAACGGGAGCCTTCACACGGCCGCCAATCGGAAGGTCGCCGCCTGATGGCCACCACCGTCACCACTCCGCCGACCCGGCCGCGGACCCTCGTGGTCGCGTCGGCCTTCGGCACGGGCAGCGTCGTCATGTACTTCGGCTGCCTATTCGCCCTCTACTTCTCCATCCGGCATGACGCCATGGCGTGGGGCAGCCAGTGGTACCCGGAGGGGGCCATCCAGTTGGTGCCCGGGGGCATGAACATGTCCACCATGGCCATGTCGGCCATCACCATGGGTTGGGCCGTCCACGCAGTGCTGAACGACGACCGGGTCCACGCCACGATCGCCATGGCTCTGACCGCGGTGCTGGGCATCGCCATGGTCAACCAGACGGTCTTCTACTTCAAGGACATCGGCCTGTCGATCGACGCCAGCGAGGCGGCGACACTGCTGTTCACAATCGTCGGCTCGCACATGGTGATGGTGGCCGTCGGCGTGCTCTGGCTGGGGCTCCTGCTGCTGCGGGCGCTTGGCGGCCAGGACACCAGCCGGCACCGCGACCTCGTCTCGGCGGCCGCGCTCTACTGGTATGCCTCAGTGGCCGTTTACTCGGTCATCTGGATCGGCATCTACATCGCCAAGTAGGCGCAGGGGATCGACATGCTCACCACCGGATTCAAGCTCTGGTTCGGCCTCTTCGTCGCTGTCGTCCTCGCCGCGGTGTTCGCCGGCTACACGTCAGGCGCCACTGAGACCGGCCCCGTCTCCCTTGGGTGGAAGGGTGGAGTCGGCAACCACGTCTCCTACACCATCCTGGTATTCGCCGCCGGGGTGCTGGCCTTGTTTGGCCTCGTGGCCGTGGCCTTCCGCGATGCGGACGCTGAGGCGCAGGCCGAGGTGCTCGGCCTGGATGTGGCCCCAGAGGCGCAGGCCGCTGTCGGCAACTCTCTGTGGCCCGTCCTCGGCGCCCTGGGCATCGGCTCCATCGGCGTCGGACTGGTCGTGCACCCGGCAGTCTTCGTGATCGGACTCTGCATTGTCGCCGCGGTCGGCGTTGAGTGGACGATGACCAATTGGTCGGAGAAGGTCTCCGGTGATCCGGAGGCCAACGCCGAGGCTCGCGAGAACCTGATGCGGCCCATAGAGATCCCGATCCTGGGCACCATCGGCGTGGGCGTCCTCGTCCTCGCCGTATCCCGGATCCTGCTGGCATCGTCGGTCACCGGCGCCGTCTGGGTGGCCACCGCCGTCGGCGTGATCATCTTCGGCCTCGCCGTGCTGGTCAGCCAGCGCCCCGACCTGCCTCGGGCCACCGTGCGAGGCATCCTCTTCGTGGGCTTCATCGTCGTACTGCTCCTCGGAATCTTGACGGCGGTCAGTGGCGAGCGGGAGTTCCACCACAAGGGCGGCGGCGACCACCACGACGACGCCCACGCGGAGACGGACCATTGATGCCCAAGTCGCTGTTGATCCGCGGGACCAAGACTTCTGTGCGGTTCGCCGTTCTCCTTCTCGGCGGCCTTGCCCTCCTGACGGGCTGCGCGTCCGACGCGCCGTTGGACACCCTCGAGCCCCAGGGTCCAATCGCCAAGACCATCGACGAGTTGTCGAATCCGGTCTTCCTGATTGCTGGCGTCGTCTTCGTCATCATCTTCGGTGCCACGGCCGTCATCTGGTGGAAATTCCGGGACGACCACAGCACCGACGAGTTCCCCGATCAGATCCACGGCCACTTCAAGGCCGAGATCGGGTGGACGATCGGCCCGGCCGTGATCCTGGCCGTCATTGCCGTGTTCACCCTGCTCACCCACTTCGACATCAACTACGAGGACCGCCAGGACATCGTCGTCAGCGTCGACGGTGAGCGGACCTCCTGGGACCCGGAGGTCGTGGTTGTCGGCCAGCAGTGGTGGTGGGAGTTCCGCTACTACTTCGACGGCCTCGACGGTGTCGACCTCTCGGACCCGAAGCACTTGCCGCCAGCCGACATCGTCACTGCCAACCAACTGGTCATCCCGACCGGCTCGGAGATCGGACTGCAGGTCACCAGCCGCGACGTGATCCACAGTTTCTGGATTCCGGCTCTCAACGGCAAGCGCGACGCCGTGCCCTACCGGGTCTCTCCGTGGAAGATCGAGGCGGTTGCTCCCGGCGTCTACTTCGGCCAGTGCACCGAGTTCTGCGGTCTCAGCCACTCCCGCATGCGGATGCAGACCGTGGCCATGGATCCGGTCGACTTCCAGGCGTGGATCGACGAGCAGACGCAGCCAGCTGTCGATCCGGCCGAAGCGGGGGCCCAGCGGGGCAAGGCCGTCTTCGAAGGCCAGTGCACCCGCTGCCACGTGGTCAACGGCATCAACGACGGTGGAGGCGCCGACCTGGTGGCCAACGCTGCGCCGAACCTGACCCACTTCATGAGCCGGACCACCTACGCCGGGGGCATCTTCGACCTCTACGAGGCCGATGGGTCGCTGAGCCGACCCCAACTCGAAGCTTGGCTGCGCAACGCACCTGACGAGAAGCCCGCCTACGCCGAGGGCCGCCGAGGCATGCCGGCCATGGGCCTCAGCGAGAGCCAGATCGATGACGTGGTGGCCTACCTGACGACGCTGGGAAGTAGCCCGTCCATGGAGGTCATCGCGGCGACGGAGGTCGACCGATGAGCGAGATGACGGCCCGCCCGATCGGGGTCTACACCCGACCCAAGGGCAACACCGGGTGGCGCGACTGGATCACCACGGTCGACCACAAGAAGATCGGCATCCTCTACGGCGCCACGGCCATGCTGTTCTTCCTGATCGGCGGCCTCGAGGCCCTCCTCATCCGGCTCCAGCTAGCCACCCCGGATGGCACCGTGCTCGGCGCGGACACCTACAACCGGGTGTACACGATGCACGGCGTGACCATGGTCTTCATGGTGATCATGCCGCTGGCCGCCGCCTTCGCGAACTACCTACTGCCCCTGCAGATCGGTGCTCGCGACGTGGCCTTCCCCCGCCTGAACGCCCTGTCGTACTGGATCTTCCTGTTCGGTGGCCTGTTCCTCAACATGGCCTGGATCCTCGGCGACGCCCCGGACGGCGGCTGGTTCGCCTACGCGCCGAACACCGGCACGATCTTCTCGCCGGGCAAGGGCATGGACTTCTACGCCTTGGGTCTGCAGATCATGGGCATCGCGTCCCTGCTGTCGGCGATGAACCTGATCGTGACCGTGCTCAACATGCGGGCACCGGGCATGACGTTGTTCAAGATGCCGGTGTTCACGTGGATGATCCTGGTGGTGCAGTTCCTGTTGTTGTTTGCCGTGCCGGTCATCACCGTGGCCCTGTTCCTGCTCATGTTCGACCGGAACTACGGCGCCAACTTCTTCAACCCGGAAATGGGTGCCGATCCGCTCCTGTGGCAGCACCTCTTCTGGATCTTCGGACACCCCGAGGTGTACATCCTGATTCTGCCCAGCTTCGGGATCATCAGTGAAGTCATCCCGACCTTCTCCCGGAAGCCGATCTTCGGCTACCCGTTCATGGTCTTCTCGGGCATCGCCATCGGCTTCATGGGCTGGGGTGTGTGGGCCCACCACATGTTCGTGTCGGGCATCGGCCCGATCTCGGTGGCCGCCTTCACGGTGTCGACCATGTTCATTGCCGTGCCGACCGGCGTGAAGATCCTGAACTGGCTGGCAACCATGTGGGGGGGGAAGATCAGGTTCAACACGCCGATGCTGTTCGCCGCCGGCGTCGTGTCGATGTTCACCGTCGGCGGTCTGTCGGGAGTGACCCACTCCCTGGCGCCGGCCGACACCCAGCAGACCGACACCTACTACATCGTCGCCCACTTCCACTACGTGATCTTCGGTGGTGCCCTGCTCGGCATCTTCGCCGGCTTCTACTTCTGGTGGCCCAAGGCGTTCGGCCACCTGCTGAACGAGAAACTGGGCAAGTGGAACTTCTGGCTGATGATCGTCGG
>JAZADN010000041.1:0-17885 GCA_036123585.1 Actinomycetota bacterium
CGATCGATCCCACCTTGCCGACGATGCCGCTCGTGAACATGGTGTGGCTGAGGATGGCGAAGGTGACCAGCAGGAGGTGGCCGGCGACCATGTTGGCCCAGAGCCGGATGGCCAGCGAGAAGGGCCGGACCACGAAGGTCGACACCAGCTCGATGGGGGTCACGATCAGGTAGAGGGCGACTGGCACGCCCGGGGGGAACAGCGAGTTCTTCAGGTAGCCGAAGAGGCCCTGGGCACGGACGCCGACCACGTTGTAGATGACCCACACCACGAGGGCCAGGGTGATCGGGACGGCCATGCGGCCGTTGGCCGGGAACTGGATGCCCGGAACGACCTCGAAGATGTTCGAGAAGAGGATGAAGAAGAACATCGTGGTCAGGAAGGGCATGAACTTCTTGCCCTCCTCGCCGATGGTCTCCATGACCACGGACTCCTCGATGAACGTCACGCCCGACTCGGCCACGTGCTGGACGCCGGCCGGGACCAGCGACCCGGTCCTGCGCCCGGCGGTCAGGAAGATGGCACCAGTGATGACCACGGCAGCCAGGTAGATCAGCACCGTCTTGTTGATGGCGTAGGCCGTCCCGCTGAACAGGATGTCCGGCCACACGAAGAGGTGGCTGACCTCCGGGAAGTTGAGTGCGAGCACGTTCACGTGGAGCGCTTCTCCTGTGGGGTCTGGTTCGTGGGCTTGAGGCCAGGAGCGGCGAGTGTCATGGCGACGTGCCGGGACTCCCAGGCCAGGAGGCCCAGGTGGGTGACGAGCAAGGTGATGGCGAACGGCACGGTAGCCAGCGCGCCGAGGGCCTTGACAACCAGCACGACCGCGGTCATGAGGGCCAGTCGGGCCACGTAGCCGCCGAGTACCGCACCGTATAGGGCGTTGGGCGAAATCTGGGCGGCGCGAGTGATGATCGCCGCCCCTAGGCGGAAGTTGACGGACACGAGCACCAGTGCCAGCGCCGAGGACAGCAGGCCGTCCAAGCCCCAGCCGAGCACGCCGACGAGGAGGAAGACCGGCGAGACGATGGCAGCACGTCGGATCAGGTCTGTGGCAACGGCCACCTCGGTGGCGCTCTCGCTCCCTGAGGGGAGGTTTGTATCAGGGCGGTCGGTTGCCATGGTGCTCACGCCAGGGGGCCCTCGGCCTGCCAGGCGGCACGGCGCTCGACTCGCGCCTTCTCGAGGTCCTCACCGAACGTGCGGGCTAGGCGCCACGAGGCGTAGGCCAGCGTGATGGCAGATAGGCCGATGGTGAAGACCGGGAAAGTGCCGAGACGGCCGTCGAGCAGCCAGCCGAGGAACCCGAAGATGGCCGGGGTGGCAACCAGTTCGAAGGCGGCGGCAAAAGCGTCGCCGAAGCCCTGCTTCATCTTGCGCGTCTCAGCATCGGCCATCGGGGAGTCCTCCGCCGCGGGCTTTCGGTCGTCATCACCCATCCGTCGGACGGGTCAGCCCGACGACGACGGCCGTCGGATTCGCTCGTGAATCTAATCACGAAGTCTCTCCCGAACAACCCTCCCCGGCGCGTCCGATCTGTCACACCTGTCCCTCCGGCAGACTCTCGGTCCGACCCTCCACCGCGTCCGATCCATCGTCGCCGTTGGCCAACCCGATCCGCAACCGCGGATGCAGCACGGTGAACAATAGGAGGCCGATGGCCGCGATCCCGATGGGCACGATGGCGTCGCCGTCACCCGAGTAGGTGGGCCACAGCACGAAGCCGGAAAGCAACGCGCTCCACGCCCAGAGGATGGACACAGCCCGTCGATGACCATGTCCGAGACGCACCAGTCGGTGGTGCAGGTGATCTTTGTCCGCTGCGGTGACCCGCAGGCCCGGGGTGGTGGCCCGACGCACGACGGCAAACGCGAGATCGAACAACGGCACGCCCAGAATCACCACCGGAATGAACACCGGGGCGAAGAAGAAGAACGACTGGCCGCTGTAGGCCGCCTCGGTCCGACCGCCGACCGACACCGTCGACGCGGCCATCAGGAGGCCGAGCAGCAGGGCGCCACCGTCGCCCATGAAGATCCGGGCCGGGTGCACGTTGTGTGGCAGAAAGCCCACGCAGATCCCCACGACGATCACCGCCAGCAGTGAGCCGGGATTGCCATCGAAAAGTAGGCCCTCGTCGCCTAGTCGCAGCGCGTAGAGGAAGAAGGTGGCCGCGGCGATGGCCACGATGCCTGCTGCCAGACCATCCAGCCCGTCGATCAGGTTCAGAGCGTTGGCTAGCACGACCACCCAGACGACGGTCAGCAGCGCAGAGAGGTCGGGCGACAGCAGCACCACCTCGAGGAATGGGATGCGCAACACCACCAGTGCCACGCCGGTCAGCGACAGGACGCTGCCGGCCAGCACCATCCCGGCCACCTTGGCGGGCGCCGAGACAGGTCGGACATCGTCGATCACCCCCACCACACAGATGACGACCGCTGCAGAGACCACGCCCAGCATCTCAGCTGGTGCCGAGAAGACCTCGGCGAAGTCGCCAACCAGCCAGGCTGCCAATACGCCAGCCAGCATGCCGACCAACATCGCCGTGCCGCCCAGCGACGGGGTGGGCGTCGTGTGGACATTGCGGTCGTCTGGTGCCACCACAAGACCCGAGGACACGGCGAAGCGCCGCACCACCGGGGTGACGAGCCAGGTGGCCGTCGCGGCCACGAGGCCGACCACCAGGTGGGGGACGATGCCGGGCATCGGTTAGCCGTCAGACCGTCCCGTCACGCCGGGCGCCTCAGGCGTAGACGGGGAACCGGGCGCAGAGGGCGTTGACATCGGCCCGCACCTCGGCAATAGCCGCTTCGTCGTTTCGGCCCTGCAGGGCCCGGACCATGAGGTCTGCTATCTCGGCCATCTCCGGCTCAGCCATGCCCTGGGTCGTCGTCGACGGGGTGCCGATCCGCACGCCGCTGGTGACGAACGGCGAACGCGGGTCGTCCGGGACGGTGTTCTTGTTCAGGGTGATGCCAGCCCGGTCGAGCGTGGTCTGGGCCACGGCGCCGGTGACGTCCTCGTCGAAGGTACGGAGGTCGACGACCATTAGGTGGTTATCGGTCCCGCCGGTGACCAAGCGGAAGCCGTGGCCCACGAGGGCCGCGGCCAGCGCCGAGGCGTTGGCCACGATCTGGCGGGCGTAGTCGGCAAACGAGGGGTCAGCCGCCTCACGGAAAGCCACGGCCTTAGCGGCAATGTGGTGCTCCAGCGGGCCGCCCTGAGAGCCGGGGAAGACGGCCTTGTCGATGGCCGCCGCGTGCTCTTCACGGCTGAGGATGCAGCCGCCACGCGGCCCGCGAAGCGTCTTGTGGGTGGTGAAGGTGACGATGTCGCAGTACGGCACCGGGTTGGGATGCACACCGCCGGCGATCAAGCCAGCAATGTGGGCGGCATCGAACATGAGCAGTGCGCCCACCTCGTCGGCAATCTCCCGAAGCGGTGCCGGCTCGATGATCCGCGGGTAAGCGGTGGCACCAGCCACGATGAGTTTGGGCCGGGCCTCACTAGCCCTCGCACGCAACTGATCCATGTCTATGCGCTCGTCGCTGCCGGTGAGGCCGTATGACACAAAGTCGTAGAGCTTGCCGCTGGCGTTGACCGGTGAGCCATGGGTGAGGTGGCCACCATGGTCGAGACTCAGGCCGAGCACGGTGTCTCCCGGCTCGAGAAGGGCCTGATAAACGGACATGTTGGCATTGGCACCCGAGTGGGGCTGCACGTTGGCGTGGTCGGCACCAAACAGGGCCTTGACCCGCTCCCGGGCCAGGTCTTCGACCTCGTCGACGAATACGTTGCCGCCGTAGTAGCGCTTGCCGGGGTAGCCCTCGGCGTACTTGTTGGTCAGTACCGAGCCGGAGGCTTCGAGCACCGCCGGGGAGGCGAAGTTCTCCGAGGCGATCAGTTGGAGAGTGGTGTTCTGGCGGTTGCGCTCGTCGTTGATGTAGCCGAAGAGTTCGTCGTCTCGGGAAGTGGGCCAGGGCATGGGAGCCGCCTGTGGATCGTGGCGAGCGGACTCGCTGGTTCGTCGGGTGGACCGCCAGAGCGGTGCCGGAACCGAATCGGCCCCATCGCCGCGGCCCCGGATGGTGGCTGAGGCTACTGGGCTAGCGCACGGCGCGTCGGCGGTCGGCGCGGTCACCCGGCCAACCCGGTCACCCAGCCATCAGAGCCTCGGCCAGCGCGTCGACCGCAGCATCGTCGGGGACACCGGACCGTCGGGCCACCACGATGCGTCGTCTGGCAACCGGTCGGCGTCGAACCCGGGCCAGAGGTTCGGCGGACGTCGCCGCCTGGACCTCGGGAAGCACCGCCCACCCGAGGCCAAGGCGGACCATCTCGCGGAGCACCTCCGGCTGGTTGGACTCGGCCACCACGTCGAACGGTGCTCCGAGCTCGGCGAGTGCCCGACCGATGACCTGACGGGTGTGCGATCCCGTCGGGTAGGTCACCCACGGTCCCCAGGTGGATGGTGGTCCGACCGCAGCGCCACCCGGGGCTCCGTCTGGGGAGTAGGCGTGGAGCGGCTCGTCGAGAAGGGGGCGGATCTCGATCCCGGGAACCGGTGTGGACGGCTCCACGCACACCACGAGATCGAGATCGCCGACCAGCAGGGCATCGAGCAACGACCCGGAGGGGGCGACGGTGAGGCGGAGGTCAACGTCGGGCACGGTCCGGCGGTGGCGACGGATGGCCTCGGCCCGGTGGTGGACGGCTACCGCGTCGATGGTGCCGAGGCGGACGGCCCCGGCACGGCCGCTGCGTCGGGTCTCGGCCCATCTGGCGAGGTCCCGGGTCTCGGCTACCACGCGGCGGGCGTGGACCAGCACCTCGACTGCCTGGGGGCGGAGGCGGGTGGAGCGGCCTGCCCGTTCGAAGAGGGGGACCCCGACCCGGCGCTCCAACTCAGCCAGTCCCTGGGTGAGGGCCGACGGGGTGACGCCGAGGGTGGAAGCGGCGACGGCCCGTGTTGGGGACGCGGCGGCGGCCACGAGGTACTCGAGTTGCTGGACGGTCAGATTGGGGAGGGCTGTCACGGGCATCACGTTCGACGGGGGCGTGGGAGGGCTCAGATCTTGTATTCAGTCTTTCTTAAGTATAGGTCATATTCGTTACGCTCTTCTTATGCTGGGGCCATGAGCACACCCCTTGACATCGCACCCGCTAGCGGACGCCTCGGGGTCCTGACCCCTGGCATGGGCGCCGTGGCCTCCACTTTCATCGCCGGCGTCATCGCCGCCCGCCAGGGCTTGACCGCCCCCATTGGATCGGTCAGCCAGATGGCCCACATCCGTCTCGGCAACCGGGACGAGGACCGCAATCCACTGATCCGTGAGTTCGTGCCACTGGCCGACCTCGACGACATCGTCTTCGGAGGCTGGGACCCCATCTCCGCCAACGTCCTCGATGCGGCCCGCACCTGCGGTGTGCTCGAGGACGCCGACCTCTCCCCTGTCTCGGCTGAACTCGAAGGCATCGTCACGATGGACGCGGTCTTCAACCAGCGCTGGGTCAAGAAACTCGAGGGCACCCGGGTCAAAACCGAGGCTTCCATGTGGGACCAGGCCCAGGCCCTTATCGCCGACATCGAGGGCTTCCGGGTAGCCAACGAGTGCGACCGCCTTGTCATGGTCTGGTGTGGCTCGACGGAGGCCTACCAGGAGCCCAGCGCGGTGCACGACACCGTCGAATCCTTCGAGGCCGGTCTGCATGAGGGTGACGAGAACATCTCCCCCAGCCAGATCTACGTGTATGCCGCACTGATGAGCGACGTGCCGTTCGCCAATGGAGCTCCCAACCTCAGCGTCGACCTGCCCTGCATGATCGAGCTGGCCGAACGCCGCAGCGTGCCGATCGCCGGCAAGGACTTCAAGACCGGTCAGACGCTCATGAAGACGCTGCTGGCCCCCGGCTTCAAGGCCCGGATGCTCGGCCTGCGCGGCTGGTACTCCACCAACATCTTGGGCAACCGGGACGGCGAGGTCCTCGACGACCCGGAGAACTTCAAGACCAAGGAGGTCTCGAAGTTGGGTGTGCTGGACACCATCCTCCAGCCCGAGTCGTACCCCGACTTGTACGGGAACATCGACCACGTCGTGCGCATCAACTACTACCCACCCCGCGGCGACAACAAGGAGGGGTGGGACAACATCGACATCTTCGGGTGGATGGGCTACCCGATGCAGATCAAGGTCGACTTCCTGTGTCGCGACTCGATCCTCGCCGCGCCCATCGTGCTCGACCTGGCGCTATTCCTGGACCTCGCACACCGGGCCGGCCAATCTGGTGTGCAGGAGTGGCTGTCCTTCTATTTGAAGGCCCCACAGGCGGCCACCGATTCCGGCGCCGAGCACGATTTGTTCATCCAGCAGACCAAGTTGAAGAACACACTGCGCGAGTGGATGGGCGAGGAGCCCGTCACCCATTCCGAGGCTGGGTGACCACAGCCGGCAGGCCAGGTGCCTCTCAAACTGAGGCCACGTCCCTGCGCCAGAGTTCTGGGTAGAAGTCGCCGCCCAGCCGGTCGCCGTGGCCGAGGCCGGCGGCGGTCATCACCTCGGTGTGGTCAGGATCCATCCCCTGTGGCCGGAAGGCGACGCGCACATCGTCGCCCAACCATTGGGTGTTGAACACCCTCAGGTCACGGTCTGGTGCCAGATTGCCGGACCCTCCGTGGATCACCCGGGCGTTGAACACCGCCACGTCTCCGGGCTCCATCGCCCAGCCGAGTATGTCGAAGTCGTCTCGGTTCCCGTCCACGTCGGGGAAAGACATCCGGTCACCGTCCTCGTCGTACCCGACCTGATCGCGGTTGTCGCCTGTCAGGGCACCGAAGTTCTCCTGCCGGAATCTCTGGTTCCACCGGTGCGACCCACGCACGAACTCCAGGGCGCTCTCCCGGACCACTGGAACAAGCGGCATCCAGGCCGAGCAGGTGTCGAATCCCTCGACCGACCAATACGGCTCGTCTTGGTGGAATGGGGTGCGGAAGCGAACCCCAGCGGTCCGCACGAACACCGAGTCGAAGAAGAAGTTGACCGCCGTGGCCCCCAGCAGTCGGCCGGCAATCTCGGCCATCGGGGACCGCTCGACGAACTCCCGGTACTCCGGCACGTTCAACCAGCACTGGCTGTCGTAAGTCGTTGTGCCGCCGTGCTCGTCGGCGTCCCAGATGCGACGACGTTCCGACGGCCCACCCATCGCCCGATCCATGCCCCGGCTCAGCGATTCGATCCACTTCGCGCCGAACGCGCTCCGGAGGCACACCACTCCGTCGACCGAGAAGGTCTCGATCTCCGCGTCCGTCACCGGCGGCCGGTCCACGGCTGCGGAAACTAGATCCGCGTCTGTCGGCCCTGCCAGTACTCGTCCTTTAGGAGGCGCTTGTAGAGCTTGCCTGTGGGGTGTCGGGGAAGTTCGTCACGGAAGTCGACGCTTCGCGGGCACTTCACATCGGCCAGTTGTAACCGGCAGAACCTCACCAACTCGGCGGCCAGTTCCGGACCTGCGGCCGCTGGATCCACCGGTTGGACCACTGCCTTGACCTCCTCGCCGAAGTCCTCGTTGGGCACACCGATCACCGCTACGTCGTGCACCGCCGGGTGCATGGTCAGGACGTTTTCCGCCTCCTGCGGGTACACGTTCACCCCTCCGGTGATGATCATGTGCGCCTTGCGGTCGGTCAGGTAGAGATAGCCGTCCTCGTCGAGGCGGCCCACGTCGCCCAGCGTCGACATGTCTGCGCCCAGCATCGCCCCGGCGGTCTTCTCGGGGTCGTTGTGGTACTCGAACGTCACCTCGGAGCGGAAGTAGACGCCGCCCTCCTCGCCGACCGGCAGTTCCTCGCCGTCGTCGCCGACGATGACGACCTCGCCCAGCAGGGCCTTGCCGACCGTGCCCGGGTGGGCCAGCCAGTCCTCCGAGTTGGCGAACGTCAGGCCCGTACCCTCGGTGCCGGCGTAGTACTCGTAGATCACCGGACCCCACCAGTCGATCATCCGGTGCTTGACGTCGACCGGGCAGGGCGCGGCGGCGTGGATGGCGGCCCGCAGCGACGACACGTCGTAGCGCTCCCGGACCTCGTCGTCCAGCTTGAGCATCCGGACGAACATCGTCGGCACCCACTGGCTGTCGGTGACGCCGTGCTGCTCGACGAGGGCCAGGGCGTGCTCGGGGTCGTACTTCTCCATGACGACCACGGTGTTGCCGAGGCCCTGGTAGCCCATACAGAAGCGCAACGGGGCAGCGTGGTACAGCGGCGCCGGCGAGAGGTAGGTGCCGCCCGGTTGGGCGCCGAACAGGAACTGCGCCATCGCCGAGATCGACCCGCCGCTGCCGAGCGGCGTGGGAACGAGGTGGCGCTTCACGCCCTTGGGGCGGCCCGTGGTGCCCGACGAGTAGAGCATGTCGGTGCCGGCCGACCAGTCGGGATCGGCATCGGCGGACTGGGCGGCAACGGCGTCCTCGAAGGGGGCGTGGTCTGGCAGGGGTCCGCCCATGGAGAACCGGGCCTCGACATTGGGCGTGGCGGCCGTGACCTCGGCGATCACGTCCTCCTTGTAGGGGGACGTTACGAACACCCGGGCACCGCAGTCGTCGACAACGTAGGCCAGCTCGTCGGCGGTCAGCCGGGACGAGGCGGCCGTGTAGTGGAGGCCGGCGTAGTGGGCGCCCCAGGCCAGGGCCAGGAAATCGATGCGGTTCTCGAGGCAGAAGGCCATGTGGTCGCCGAAGCCGAGGCCGAGACTTCGGAGCAGGTTGGCGATGCGGCACGCCTCGGCGTGGAGCTCGCCGAACGTCATCGTCTCTCCGCTGCCGGCCATGACGATGGCGGGCCGGTCTGGGGCCACGGCTGCCCAGTGGCCCGGGTACTCGGTCAGCGGGGGCGCTTCGGGCTGCTCGTCGCTCATGGCGCGGGAAGTTACCGCCGGTCGACTGCCGGGGCCGAGGCGGCCACGACCCGGGGCACGCTGTCACACGGGGTGCGTACTCTCGGTCCTGTCATGTCCGCCACGTTCACGTTCACGACCCACGGGACACCCGCCACCGCCGCACTGGGCGACGCCATCGCCGCGGCCAAGGGTGGCGACGTGCTGTCTCCGGTCACCGTGGTGGTGCCGTCCAACCTCGTGGGCGTGTCGGCCCGACGCACGCTGGCCGCCGGTCGGCGCGAGGGCCTGGTCGCCGTGCGCTTCGAGACGCTCCTCAACCTGGCCCGGCTGCTGGCCGGCCCCGCACTCGAGGCCGGCGGCGGGGGCCACCAGCGGGTCACCGACCCCATCGTGGCGGCGGCGGTCCGGTCCGTGCTGGCCTCGTCCGCCGACCTGCTGCGGCCCGTCGCCGGCCACCCGGCCACCGAGCGGGCGCTGGTGCGCGTCCACCGCGAACTGCGCGAACTCGACGCCGCCGACCTCGACGCCCTGGCCGCCACCGGGCCGCGGGCCACCGAGGTCGTGCGCCTCCACCGCGAGGTCCACGGCCGGCTGGACGGCCGGTACGTCGACGAGGTCGACCTGCACCGCGCCGCCACGGCCACCGTCGCCGCCGGCCACCCGCTGCTCGACGACCTGGGCGCCTTCGTGCTCCACCTCCCCGAGCGACTGCCTGCCTCAGGGCTGGCACTCGTCGAGGCGCTGGCCACCCGGGGGGCGCTGGCGGTGGTCGCGGCCCGCACCGGCGACGAGTCCGCCGACGATGCGCTGCGGGACCTGGTCGGGCGACTGGGCGGCGCCCTCCCCGATGCTCCACCCGTCGCCGCTAACGCCCGGCTGCTGGTCCGATCGGTCGCCGACCCCGACGAGGAGGCCCGGCTGGCCGTAAGAGAGGTGGTGGCCGGCGCCCGCGACGGCATCTCGTTCAACCGCATGGCCATCGCCCACCCCGGCACCGACCGCCACGCCCGCCTGCTCCACCAGCACCTGTCCGCCGCCGACGTGCCGTTCAACAGCGTGGCAGGACGGCGCCTCGGCGACTCCCTCACCGGCCGCACCCTGCTGGCACTGCTGGCCCTCCCCGACCACGACCTCTCCCGGTCCTCGGTCATGGCACTGCTCGCCTCCGGCGCGGTACTCGGCGTCGACGGCCTCCCCGTTCCGGCCGCCGCCTGGGAGCGCATCGCCCGCCGGGCCGGCGTCGTGGCCGGACTCGGCCAGTGGGGTGACCGCCTGCGTCGATACGCCGCCGACCAGGACTCCAGGCTCGCCGAACTCGAGGCCGAGGGCGCCGACGAGGGTGGGCTCCGCGGGCCCCGGGAAAGACGAGTCCGGGCCGAGCAACTGCTGGCCTTCGTGGAACGCCTCGCCGAGGACGTCGACCCGGCACGACGACCCGGAGACTGGCCCGGCCTCACCCGCTGGGCGACCGACCTGCTCGACCGCTACCTCGGCGGCGCCCACGACCGCGCCGACTGGCCCGACGAGGAGGCCGACGCCCACGACCGGGTCACCGACCTGCTCCGCAACCTGTCGGGGCTCGGGGCGATCGAGGCGGCACCGGGCCTCGCCAACTTCCGCCGCTCTGTCGCCGACGGGCTCGACCGGGAGGTCGACCGCGAGGGCCGGTTCGGCAACGGAGTCTTCGTCGGTGGCCTCGGCGCCACCGCCGGCCTCGACCTTGACCGGGTCGTGGTCGTCGGCCTGGCCGAGGGCGCCGTCCCGCCCCGCCGCCGGGACGACCCGCTCCTGTCCGACGCGGTCCGCCGGGAGGCCGGCGGGGCGCTGCCGGTCCGAGCCGACCACCAGGCCGACCTCCACCGTGCCGTGCTCGCCACGTTCGCCGCCGGCGGCCGCGACAAGGTGCTCGTGCACGCCCGTGGCGACCTCGGTGCCAAGGTCGAGGCCGTGCCGTCGAGATGGCTGCTCGACGAGGTCGAGGCCGTCCTGGGCCGGCGCCCCACCCCCGAGGAGTTCACCGACCGCAGGAGGTTCGACGCCGACTGGTTCGACACCTCGGCCTCGTTCGCCCAGTCGCTCGAGCGGATCGACCAGCCCGCCGACGTCCACGAGTACGGGCTTGCGGCGCTTCTGCGCGAACGCCACCGCGGACTCCCGATCGACGCCAGCGACCGCAGGAACGGGGATGTCGTCCTTTCCCGCGGGATCGACCTGCATCGGGGCCGCGAGCAGCCGCACCTGACCCGCTTCACCGGGCTGGTCGAGGGCCACGACCTCCCCTCGCCGGCCAACGGGCGGACGGTCCTGTCCGCCACCCGCTTGGAGACGTGGGTCAAGTGCCCGCACGCCTACTTCATGGAGCATGTCCTCGGCGTCGGCACACTCGACGACCCGGCGGACGAGGACGGCATCACGCCCCGGGACCGCGGCACGCTGGGCCACGAGGTGCTCGACCGGTTCCTCACCGAGGTGATCGAGGCCGACGACCTGCCCGACCACGACCAGCCCTGGGGGCCCGCCCACCGGGAGCGGCTGGACCGCATCTGCGACGAGGAGTTCGCCCTCGTCGAGTCTCGCGGCCTCACCGGCCGCCCCCTGCTCTGGCAGCGCGAGGGTGGGCGCCTGCGCCGGGCGCTGCAACAGTTCCTCCTCCACGACGACGCCCGCCGCGCCGGCGACCTCCTGACGCCGGCCGCCGCAGAGCTGGCGTTCGGGTTCGACGGACACGAGCCATTCGTCCTGCGGCTGGCCGACGGCAGGCGCCTTCGCTTCCGTGGCCGTATCGACCGGGTCGACCGGGCCCTAGGCGGCGGCCTGGTGGTCACCGACTACAAGACCGGGAAGCGGCGGCCCTACGCCAGGGTCTCGGAGGCGACGCCCGACCTCGATGGCCGCTTCCTCCAGCTCCCGCTGTACGGGCTGGCGGCACGCGAGCGCCTCGGCACGCCCGACGCCGACGTCGAGGTCCGGTTCTGGTTCCTCACCGACGGCGGTGGCGTGGCCGGACACCCCCTCTCCCCCGCGGTGCTCACCCGCTTCGACCACGTCCTCACCACGATCGTCGACGGAATCGAGGCCGGCCTCTTCCCGGCCCGGCCCCCAGAGAAGAAGGGCTACGGCTGCGACTACTGCGACCCCGACGACCTCGGCACCCGCACGCTTGAGGAGCGCTGGGAGCGGGTCCGGGGCGACGGGCGCCTCGACGCCTACCGCCGCCTCATCGGCGACCTGGACGACGACGGCCCGACCGCGGTCATCGACCTCGGGGGCGACGATGGCTGAGCGTCCCGACGGCCTCCCCGTCGACCAGCCGGCCCGCGACCGGATCGCCGTCGACCTCGGCGCCACCCTGTTCGTCGAGGCCGGCGCCGGCACCGGCAAGACCAGCGCCCTCGTCGAGCGCATCGTGTCACTGGTCGTGTCCGGGGTGCCGGTCGAGCACCTGGCCGCCATCACCTTCACCGACCGGGCCGCCACCGAGCTGCGCGACCGGGTGCGGCGCCGGCTCGAGGACCTGGCAGGCGGCGGACCGCAGGCGGCGGTGGCGGCGACGGCACTGGTCGGCCTCGACGGTGCTGCCCTGTGCACCCTCCACGCCTTCGCCCAGCGGATCCTCGTCGAGCACCCCATCGAGGCCGGGCTGCCGCCGGCGGTCGAGGTCATGGACGAGGTGACGTCGCTGGTCGACTTCGATGACCGCTGGGCGGGCGTGGTCGACGAGCTGCTCGGCGACCCCCACCACGCCTTCACGGTGCTGGTGGCCTTCGAGCTCGGCATCTCCCTCGACCAACTGCGCCGCCTGGCCCACCGCTTCGACGACAACTGGGACCTCGTCGATGCCCGCCTCGGGCCGACCGCCGAACCCTCTCCGGTCGACGTCGAGTTGCTGCTGGCCGAACTCCGCGAGGTCGTCGACCTGCGCGACCACTGCACCGCCGACGCCGACACCATGCTCGACCGCCTCGACAACGTGGAGCGGTTCGCCGACGCCCTCGAGGCCGCCGCCGACGACCCGCTGTCGGTCGTCCGCCTCCTTCACGACGACGCCGCCAAGTCCGTCACGAGCCGCCGTGCCAACGGCAACAAGAAGCACTGGGCGGGGGCCATGCCGATCGACGAGGTCCGGGACCGCCTGTGGTCGGTGGCCGTCAACCTCCAGGCGGAGGTCCAGCGGCTCGTCGACCAGGTCATCGACCGACTCGTCGAGGTCGTGGGCCGCGGCACGGTCGCCGCCGCCGAGCGCCGTCGGCGGCAGGGTCAGCTCGGCTTCCACGATCTGCTGGTCCTGGCCCGGCGCGTCCTGACCGACCCCACCCACGGCCGCACCGTGCGAGCGGCGCTCGCCAGCCACTACCGCCACCTTCTGCTCGACGAGTTCCAGGACACCGACCCCCTCCAGGTCGAGCTGGCGGCCCTCATCGCCGACCCCGACACCGACACGGACGACTGGCGGCAGTTGCGGCCACGCCCCGGCGCCCTGTTCTTCGTGGGCGACCCCAAACAGTCCATCTACGGGTTCCGGCGGGCCGACATGGCCGTCTACCTCGACGCCCGGGCGTCGTTCGGCGGTGACGCCGTGCACCTCGAGCAGAACTTCCGGACCACGGGCCCCATCCTCGACTGGGTCAACGCCGTCTTCGGCCGGCTGGTCGACCACGTCCCCCGGGCACAGCCCGAGTACGCGGCGCTCGTCGCCACACGGCCCGACGGGTCGGTCGGCCCGTCCGTGGCACTGCTGGGTGCCGACGACGACGAGAAGCGCCCGGCCGGCGAGGTCCGGGAGGCCTCGGCGGCCGCCGTGGCCGCGGCCGTCACGACGGCGCTGGCCGAGGGATGGTCGGTCTTCGACGAGGAACTGCCCGCCCCCGACGCCTCCGACGGCACCGGCGACTGGCGTGCCTGTGAGCCACGTGACATCGCGATCCTCGTCCGGGGACGCACGCCCGTCCACGCCCTCACCGACGCCCTCGCCACGGCCGGCATCCCGCACCGGGTCGAGGCGGGCTCCGACCCACTGGCCGCCGACGAGGTCCGCGACCTGCTCACGGTGCTACGGGCGGTCGACGACCCCACCGATGAGCTGGCTCTGGCCGACGCCCTGCGCACGCCGCTGTTCGGCTGCGGGGACGACGACCTGTTCGAGTTCGCGTCGGCCGGCGGCCGCTGGAACCACCAGAACCCCGGCGCCGGCGCCCTCCCGCCCGACCATCCGGTGCTCGAGGGCATGGCGTGGATCGCCGACCTCCACGCCCGCCGCCCGTGGGAGGGCGCCGCCGACCTAGTCGAGCACCTCGTCCGTGACCGGCGGGCCATGGAGCTGGCCCTCTGCTCCCCCCGTCCACGCGACACCTGGCGGCGGATTCGGACCTTCCTCGACACCGCCCGGGCCTTCGGCCAGACGCGGGGCGGCGACCTGCGGTCCTTCCTGGCCTGGTGCCGGCTCCACTCGGCCGACGAGGTCAAGGTCGAGGAGGTCGTGCCGCCCGAGACGGACGACAACGCCGTGCGCATCCTCACCATGCACGCCGCCAAGGGCCTCGAGTTCCCCATCTGCGTAATGGCCGACCTCGGTGGCCAGCGCAAGGGCGGCGGCCTCGAGGTCCACTTCCCCGACGAGGGGGGCATCGCCGTCCACCTGACGAAGGACCTCGCCAACAGCCGCCATCGCCGACACGCCGACCGCCTGCTCGAGGGCGAGCACCTCGAACGGCTCCGGATCCTCTATGTGGCCGCCACCCGGGCCCGGGACCACCTCATCCTGGCCCTCCACCGCAGCACCCCGATGGACGAGCCCGACCACCGGGTGAAGCTCACCAACGCCGAGATCCTCGCCTCGGCGTCCCGCGACCTCCACCTCCACGAGAAGTTGGAGCCGGAGGTCCTGCCGCTCCCCGTCCTCACACCGCCCGACACCACGCCCCTGCCCGACCAGCCGGCGTGGCAGGCCGAACTCAACGAGGCTCATCGCCACGGCGCCCGCCGGGCGACGGTCGCCGCCACCTCCCTCGTCCCCGACCACGCAGGCCCCGAACCGACGCCGGACGCCGCCGCGCGGCGCTGGCACGGTGAGGCTGGGCGCCACGGTCTGGCCATCGGGCGTGCCGTGCACCGGGCCCTCGAGGGCGCCGACCTAGCGGGTGACGGACGGGCCCCGGCGCACGAGGCGGCGGCCAGCGAGGACGTCAACGCCGACGCCGTCGCCGCACGCGTGGCGGCTGCCCTCGCCGCACCCTCGGTGCGGGCCGCCGCCAGCGCTCCGCACTGGCGGGAGCTCTACGTAGCGGTGCCCGTCGGGGACGTGCTCGTCGAGGGCTACATCGACCTGGCGTGGCGCTCGGTCATCGACGGCGTCGACGGCCTCACCATCCTCGACTACAAGACGGACGCCTTCGCCGACGACGCCGACCTCGACGCCAAGGTCGGCGGCTACCGGCACCAGGGCGCTGCCTACGCCCTCGCCCTCCGGCAGGCCACCGGGCTCCCCGTCCACGACGTGGTCTTCTGCTTCCTCGGCGGGCCCGACGGCACGGGGGCCGTGGAGCGCACAATCACCGACCTCGCCGCCGCACAGGCCGAGGTCGAGGAGCTGCTGGCGGCGCAGGCGTAGCGCCGACAGGTTCGAGGCCCTGCGGGCCGGGCGGGCTGACTAGCGTTGCCGGGGTGAGTTGGCCGACCGACCACCCGCCGTTCCGCAGCGTGCTGTTCGCCCCCGGCAACCGGGCCGAAGTGCTCGCCAAGCTGCCGCGGTCGGGACCCGACGCGGCCGTCATCGACCTTGAGGACGCCACGCCCGCCGACCAGAAGGCCGAGGGCCGGGCCATCGCTCGAACGGTCACCGCGGACCTGGTCGCCGCCCACCCCGACCTGTCGCTGCTGGTGCGGGTCAACGCCCCCGACACACCGTTCTTCGCCGACGACGTGGCGGACGGGCTGGGCCCGGGCCTGGCCGGCGTGGTGGTCCCCAAGCTCGAGTCGCGGGCGGCCGTCGACGCCGCCGTCGCCGCCCTGGACGCCGCCGGGCACGCCGACCTGCCCGTCATGGCCGGACTCGAGACTGTGGCCGGCGTGGTCGACGCTCGAACCGTCACAACCCACCCGCGGGTGCGGTGGTGCTACTTCGGCGCCGAGGACTATGTCGCCGACCTCGGAGGCGTTCGCACCGAGGCCAACCACGAGGTAGCGGTTGCACGCGCTCAGGTCGGACAAGCCGCCGCTCTCGGTGGCGTCCAGGCCATCGACATGGTCGTGGCCGACTTCGGTGACGCCGACCGGTTCCGACGCGAGGCCGTTGAGGCCCGCGCCCTCGGCTTTTCCGGGAAGCTCTGTATCCACCCCGCCCAGGTTCCCCTAGCCTCCGAGGCCTTCCACCCGTCCGAAGGGGAGTTGGGCTGGGCGCAGGCCGTCACCGAGGCCTACGACGCCGCACTGGCCCGCGGCGAGGCGTCCATCCAAGTCGACGGCAGCATGGTCGACGAACCGGTGGCCCGACGCGCCCGGGCCCTGCTGGCCGAAGGACACACCGACTAGACCCACCTCCTAGGAAGCGAGGCGACATGGCGAACGTGGCTCCCGGCGGCGAGGCCCTCTACGGCATCCAACTCCCGATCCAGACCCTGACAAGGACCCTGGCCGATCCCTGGGAAGACGAGGCCAAGCCGGACGACCTGCTCCGGGTGGCCCAAGCTGCCGAGGCCGCAGGACTGGACTTCGTCGGCGTGTGTGACCACGTGGCGGTCCCCGACGACGAGTACTCGGCCAACATGCGCACCACCTGGTACGACCCGGTAGCCACCCTGGCCTGGCTGGGCGCCAACACCGAACGGGTACTTCTGTTATCCGTGGTCTGGATCGCCCCTTATCGCCATCCCCTGCTCACCGCCAGCTCTTTCGGCACTCTCGCCCACCTCACCGGCGACCGGGTCATCCTCGGAGTGGGCGCCGGCCACGTGGAGGGCGAGTTCGCCGCACTCGGCGTCGACTATCGGCGGCGTGGCCGGATCCTCGATGAGTGCATTGACGCAGTACGCGACGCCTGGTCCGCGCCGTACGTCAGCCACAAGGGGGAATCATTCGCCTACAACGATGTTGGTGTATCTCCCGGCCCGCCGTCGGGCGACCTCCCCATCTGGATCGGAGGCAGCGGTGCCGCCGCCTGGAAGCGGACCGGCCGAAGGGGCGACGGCTACATACCGATGGGAGCGGCACGCGACCAGTACCCGGAGATTATTGACACCATCCAGCGGGCTGCCGACGAAGCGGGCCGCAGCGGCGCTCGGTTCGACATCGGAATCATGCCCGGTTGGGCCTATATCGGCGATCCACCCGACGGACTGCCCCCGGCGTGGCTAACTGGATCGCCCGACCACATCGCCGAGGAACTCAGAGCCGACCGGGCTGCGGGTGCCAACGTGTTCCACCTGAAGTTCCGAGGGCGGACGATCGAGGAGTACCTCGACCAGTTGGCCGCCTTCGGTGAGCAGGTTCGCCCACAACTTTGACCGAAGTTTCCCGACACATCAGTGTCGGGAGGGTGTGTCCGAGCCCAGAACCGGCGATCATGGAGGTCTAGTTTCGGGGCGAACGACCCTGGACGCCCCATCGACTAGGACCCGAGCCCGGAGGCACGGTGAAGATCGACGACGACACCCAACAGGCGCTGCTGTTATTCAACCGCCGCGCCGAAGCAGCCGAGACCGCCCGGGCCGCCGAGCGCCGACTGGCCAAGGCCGTCAAGGCCAAAGACGAAGCCGCCGAGGCTCTCAAGCGGGCTCAGGATTCCGGTAGCGGCGCCGAAGCGGTCGCCGAGGCCGAAGCCACCTGGCGGACCGCCGTCGACATCTGGCAGCGCCTCCGAGACGGAGAGGAGATCGACGACGCACCGGCGGTAGAAGCCACCGACGACGCACCGGCGGAGGAAGCCACCGACGACGCACCGGCGGAGGAAGCCACCGACGACGCACCGGCGGAGGAAGCCACCGACGACGCACCGGC
>JAZADN010000042.1:0-17423 GCA_036123585.1 Actinomycetota bacterium
ACCGGGGGAACGCGGAACTGGTCGTTCTCGACGGACGGCGCGGCCGCCAGCACTTCGGCCCGGTCGCTGGTCTCGCCGACGGCATCAGGCCGCAGAACGTTGCGCAGCGGCAGCGGATGGGCGGTCGGCGGGACGTCATCTAGGTCGAGGGCATCCAGGTCGGCGGCGTGGTCGAGCACATCAGCCAACTGACCGGTAAAGGCGTCCAACTCATCGTCGCCCAGCGTCAGGCGGGCCAGATTGGCGACGTGGGCCACGTCTTCTCTCGTGATGCGTTCGGTCATCAGAGGCATCCTGGGGAGTCCTAGTCGGCGTCCGGCAGACGCCGGGCCGACGGTGCAGGCTACGGGTCAGCCGGTGGCGATGACCACGAGGGTGACGGTGGCGGCCGGGAGACTCCGTCGGCCGGCGGCCGGGTCCTGGCCGGTCACCATCCACTCGGACCGGTCGACGTCGGCCTGGTCAGTCGGCAGGCCCTCGACCGCCACGTCACGGAAGCCGGCTGCGGCTAGGCGGCTCTCAGCGGCCAGCAGGCTGAGACCCTGCATGGTGGGCACGACTCGTTCCACCGCGCCGAGCGACACCACGACGCGCACGTCGTCGCCTACTTCGATCCGGGTCCCGGCCGGCGGCTCGATCCTCAACACACGGCCAGCGGCGACCCACTCGTCGTGCTCCTCGCCCATCGTCGGAGCCAGGCGCAGGGCGATCAGCTCGGCTACCACGTCGGCCGGCATCATCCCCTCCAGGCCCTCGGGCACCAAGCGCGGTAGCGGCCCTTCGGACACCAGTAGGTCGACCGCCGAACCCTGGGGAACGGCGGCTTCGGTGGTCAGGACCTCCATGACCAGACCGAAGGCCACGTCCTCGCTGCGCTCCCGGGTAACGGAGCCAACGACGAGGCCGGCTTCTTCGATCTGTCGGGCCGCCTCGGACTCGCTAGCGCCCACCAGGCCCTCGGGAATCGGAAGGCGGGCCGGACCCAGCGACACCAAGAGCACCACCGTCTCGCCGGCGTCCAGCCGTGTTCCGGCGGTGGGCTGCATGGACAGGACCTGCCCCTCCACCGTGTCATCGCGGCGGTCGTAGCGCTCCTCAACTGTCCAGCCCAATTCCACGAGAAGCGAGCGTGCGCTGTCACCGGCCGTGTTGACAAGCGACGGAACGGCCCGAGTGGTCGGCCGGTTGGCGTCCCACAAGGCCAGACCGCCGACGACGGCGACGGCGGCCAGCACGGCCACCATCAGGGTTCCCACCCATCGTCGACGACGCCGGACCGGCAGGTGGAAGTCGGCCGGTGCCTCGCCAGGGCGGATCGGCGAGCGGCCGGCGGCAGGCGAATGGACTCCGATCGGCGAGTGGGCCTGCGTAGGCACTCCGGAAGGGTCGGTGAACACCGACGGTGCGGCGTGCTCGGCCTCACCGGGCATGGGGGCGGCACCCACCTCGCCCGGTCCGACCAGGGGCAGCGGTTCGGGTCGGGCCATACGCCCGGCGGCGTCAAGCAGCATCCGACCCAGTTCACGGGCCGTGGGCCGGTTCCCCACGTCCGCGGTACCGGCATGGGCGACCACGGGGACCAGCGGACCGAGGGCATCGGGGATAGGCACATCGCGGCCCACCCGAGCAACCAGCGTGTCGGAAATGGTGTCGGCCACGAACGGAAGGTGGCCGGTCACCCCCTCGACCATGCACAGCGCCAGGGCGTAGACGTCGGACCGGCCGTCCAGCGGGAGCCCCTGAGCCTGCTCCGGGGAGGCGTAGCGGGCGGTGCCGATGACGCCTCCACCACCGAATAGCTCGCGGCTCGATGCTCCGGTGAGGGCCTCGGCTAGGCCGAAGTCTGCAATGCGCAAGCGCGCGTCCTGGCCGAACAAAAGGTTCGCTGGCTTGACGTCGCGGTGGACGATGCCCTGGCGGTGCGCGTGGTCGAGGGCTCGGCATGCCTCGAGTGCAACGGTCAGCATCTGCGAGGGGCTGAGGGTGCGACCCGAAGAGAGGATGCTCCGCAGGCTGCCGCCACCCAGGTACTCGGTGACCAGGTAGGCCTGTCCGTCGACGCCCCAGTCGTATATGGCCACCACATGGGGGTCGGCCAGCGAGGCCACCAGGCGGGCCTCGGTCCGGAAGCGCTCCACGAACGCCTCGTCGCCGACCAGCGAGGAGTGCAGGACCTTGACGGCCACCTGTCGACCCAGCGACAGGTCGTCGGCCAGGTAGACGGTGCCCGAACCTCCGGTGCCGATCACGTTCCCGAGGCGGTAGCGGCCGCCAAGCATCCGTCCGGACGCGGGCCCACCATGGAACGGCGCGGCGGGACGGCCGGCGGGGACCCCCGCGGAGAATCCGTCGGTCACACCCCGAGGCTACCCGCGCGGACCCCATGGATAGCCTGCGCCCGTGACCCGACGCCGCGCCCTCGTCATAAGCATCCTGATGGGCCTGGGGATCGGGATTCTGGTCCTGGCGGCCCTCCTGCCCAGCGAGGAGACCGGCGACGTTGCCGTGGAGGCCAACCCGGCGGTCTCCGAGCTCCTGCCCCCGAGGGGCGACACCGTCCTACCGCAAGCCAACGTGGGGGCCATCCTCGCCGCGGGCTGGTCGGGCGAGATTCTCCACATCGGCGGGACGGCTATCCCACTGGACCAGCAGCGAGTCGAGCCGGCGCTGAACTCGGTGGTCTTCCGCCCCGATGAGGGCCTGGCCCTGGAGCGCCTCCCATCCCAAGACGTGTGCGCCACGATGCGCTACTGGTCGGTCCGCAACCCGGACCGGACCTCGACCATCGACTGGTGCTTCCGGGTCGACGGTTGAGCCAGCCCACCTGACCAGCAGCCCGCCGGGACTCCTCAGGTTGGGAGTTCGCCACTTGCCAGCAGGTCCTCGAAGGCGGCCTCGTCGAGGACCGGAACCCCCAGGCCCTCGGCCTTCGCCAGTTTGGAACCTCCCCCCTCGCCTGCCACCAAAGCCGTGGTATTCGTCGAAACGCTGCCCGGCGACTTCCCGCCCCGGGCCACGATGGCTGCCTTCGCCTCGTCGCGGGACATCGACGAGAGGGTGCCGGTGACAACGATCGACAGGCCGTCGAGCACCGCTTCGACTTCGCCGGCCTCACCGACGCCCGTGGCCTCGAGGCACACCCCGGCAATCCGTAGCCGCTCCAACAGTTCGCTGTTGCGCGGCTCGCGCAGCCACCCGTGGACGCTGGCCGCAATGGTCGGGCCGAGACCCTCCACGGACTCGATGTCCTCCACCGTTGCCGCCTGCAGACCGTCCAGGTGGCCGAACGCCGAAGCCAGCACGTCGGCCACCGTGGTCCCCACGTGGGGGATCCGTAGACCGAATAGCAGTCGGCCCAACGGCCGATCGCAGGCCATGTCGACGGCCCTCCGCAGGTTCTCCACCGAGGTCTCGCCGAATCCGTCCCATGCGGCGATCCGGTCGTAGTCCAGGGCGAACACGTCGGCCACGTCGACCAGGAGGCCCTCAGACACGAACAGGTCGACCCGCTGTTCACCGAAGCCCTCGATGTCCATAGCGCCCCGCGAGGCGAAGTGCTCGATGCGGCCCCGAACCTGGCGGGGGCACGTGTGGTTGGCGCAGAAGGTGGCCGCCTCGCCCTCAGGGCGGACCAGCGGACCGCCACAGGCCGGACACTCGGTGGGGAAAGTCCAGGGCACCGAGTCGTCCGGACGTTCGGAGGCCACGTGCCGGAGCACCTCGGGGATGACGTCGCCGGCCTTACGGACCACCACCACATCGCCGGGTCGGACGTCCTTTGCCGCCACCTGGTCGGCGTTGTGCAGCGTCGCCGCGGCCACCGTGGATCCGCCGACGAACACCGGCTCGAGCCGGGCGACCGGGGTGGCCTGGCCACCGGGCCCGATGGATACCTCGATGTCCAGCAGGCGGGTGGTGCGCTCCTCTGGGGGCAGCTTGTAGGCAATGGCCCAACGGGGCGCCCGAGCCGTGAATCCGAGCTCACCCTGGAGGGCTAGATCGTCGACTTTCACCACCACACCGTCGATCTCGTAGTCGAGGTCGTGGCGGGCAGCCTCTACAGCGACCACGTGGGCCACCACGTCGTCGACGTCGCCGAAGCGGTTCCGGTGAGCGTCGACTGGCAGGCCGAGGGCGTCCAGCCACTCCAGGGTCCCGAGGTGTGAGGTCTGCTCAGGCCCTCCCACCACCTCGCCCAGCTGGTAGGCCCAGAAAGAGAGGTCTCGGGTGGCTGTCACGGCGGCGTCCTTCTGGCGGAGCGAACCCGCCGCGGTGTTGCGGGGGTTCACGTAGGTCTTCTCGCCGGCCGCCTCCTGCGCGGCGTTGAGTTCGGCAAAGGCAGTGAGGCCCATGTACACCTCGCCGCGCACCTCCACGACGGGGGGTGCCCCGTCGACCAGGCGCTCGGGCACGTCGTCGATGGTCCGGACGTTGGCAGTGACGTCCTCACCGACCCGTCCGTCGCCGCGGGTGGCCGCCTGGACGAGCACGCCGTCCTCGTAGCGCAGCGACACGGCCAGGCCGTCGAACTTCAGCTCGCAGGCCCAGACCACCGGTGGGGCGTCGCCGCCGAGACGCCTGACAACCCGTTCGGTCCAAGCCCTGAGCTCGTCGACGTCGAAGGCGTTGTCCAGCGATCGCATCGGCACCCGGTGCTGCACTTCGGCAAAGGTGCTGCGACCCGCCGCGCCCGCGCTCTGGGTCGGCGAGTCGTGGGCAACCAGGTCGGGGTGCTCAGCCTCCAGCGTCCGGAGCTCGGAGAGGAGGGCGTCGTAGTCGGCGTCGGGGATCTCAGGTGCATCGTCAACGTGGTACCGCTGGTCGTGGTGGGCGATTAGTGCCCGGAGTTCGTCGATCCGGGCCGCACCTCCATCCACGCAACGATCCTACCGAGGGCCAGTGACGTGCCCCGGAGCGGCCTCTAGCGTGTGACGGTGCCACGCTTAGCCTTCCTGCCGATGCTGTCGGCGATGGCCCGGCGGATCGGCGCCGAGAACGCGCCCGGCCGGCATTCAGAACGGCGCGACGTCGCCGGCCTGCGGATCCTCTGGGTGCTGCTGCCCCTGCTGTCCGGACCGCTGGTCGCCGACGCCCTCCATGACATGGACCCCGGCCCCCGGTCAACGGCCTCGGCACTGCTTTGGACCCTGTGGGCGATCGCCATGGCTGCCACCTTTGTCCCCCTCCCGGCGACCCTGACCGTCTTGCGCCTCGGCGGTCCGGCCGTCGCTGTGCTGACCGCGTGGAGCGCCGCGACCTCCGACGACGCCGTGCACATCGGTTTCGGGTTGGCCGCCGGCGCCCTGGCCGCTCTGGCCAGCTTCGCCGCTCCAGTCGCCGACCGGTTCGTAGACGGGGCCTCCTACGGCGACGAGCGCCGCTTTCTGCTGAGGTCCCCCGGCCCTGTCGCCCTGGTACTCGGCCCGATGGCCACCGCGATCTCGATGATCAGCGCCGCGACAGGCCCAATCCTGCTTCTGGACCGGCATTGGGTGGCCGGCAGCGTGGCCACCGGGATCGGTTGGCCGCTGGCCGCCCTGGCGGTCCGGGCTCTGCACCGGCTGACCCGGCGGTGGATCGTCCTCGTCCCAGCCGGGTTTGTGCTCCACGACCACCTTTCGCTGGCCGAGCCGACGCTGCTGCAGCGGGCCAGCCTCGAGCGGATCGTCGCCGCTCCGGCCGGAACCGGTGCCATGGACCTCACCCAGCGGGCTCGCGGCCTGGCGCTGGAGGTGCGGTGCCGCCGACCCCACGACGTTCTGCCGGCCGACGGCCGGAAGGCCACCGAACTGATGGCCGTCGAGGCGTTCCTGTGCTCGCCGGCCCGACCCGACGTGGTCCTTGCCGAGGCCGCCCGACGTCGTCTCCCGACCGGCTGACCCCCCTTCTGCCCGATCAGGTGGCCATGGCGCCACCGACCACCTCGTCGCCCTCGTAGAAGACCACCGCCTGGCCCGGGGCCACACGTCGATGCGGTCGGGCCCACCGGACAACTGTCCCCTCGTCCTCGGAAACGATCGCCGGGTGAGCCGCGCCATGGGCGCTGGTCTGCACGTCGAGGCTGGACCCGGTCCGGTCCTGACCGGCCGTCCACGCCACGGACTCCACCGGCGTCCCGTCGACCAACAAGTCCTCGGCCGACCCCACGGTTACGGTCGCCGCGGCGACATCCACGTCGAGCGCGTAGCGGGGCTCACCCCCACCGGCCAGGGCCATCCCTTTGCGCTGGCCCACCGTGACCAGCTCAATGGCCTCCACCGAGCCGACCTCTGCGCCGGCGGCGTCGACGACCCGGCCGGGGGTCAGCGGGATCCGACGACGCAAGAAGTCGACGCGGCCCTGCTCCCGGGTGATGAAGCAGACGTCCTGGCTGTCCGGCTTGTCAGCTGTCCGCAGCCCCAGGTCCGCCGCCTGGCGTCGCACCGCTTCCTTGGTCAGGCCACCGATGGGCAACAGCAGGCCGGCCAACTGCTCCTGGTCGAGCATGTGCAGGACGTACGACTGGTCCTTGGCGGCGTCGACGGCTCGGGCGATCCGCCGGGTCCCGTCGGGCCGTTCGACAATCCGGGCGTGGTGGCCAGTGGCGATGGTGGCGAAGCCGAGGGCGGCGGCCCGGTGCCGGAGCCGGGTGAACTTGACGTGCCGGTTGCACTCGATGCACGGGTTGGGAGTCCGTCCTGCCGCGTGGTCGGACACGTAGGGAGCCACCACGTCTAGGTCGAAGTCGTCCCCCAGGTTGAACACGTGGTGCTCGATACCAAGGGCGTCGGCTACCCGACGGGCGTCCTCGACGTCGGACACCGCACAACAGCCTGTATCTGACTCGCCACCCCACAGGCGCAGCGTCACCCCGACCACCTCGTGGCCTGCGTCGCGGAGCATCGCCGCGGCCACCGACGAATCGACTCCGCCGGACATTGCGACCATGACCGGGGATCCGGTCCTCTCGACGGAGGTCGCGGCGGTCATCCGGACTGCAGCGACCGGGCGTAGTCCCGGAGTCGCTCCACGGCAGCTGGAATGACGGCCAGTGCGTGGTCCACGTCGTCGTCAGTGCTGGCATGGCCCAGTGACAACCGGAGCGAACCGGCAGCCGTCACCCGGTCGATCCCCATGGCGGCCAGCACCGGTGACGGCTCCTGAGCCCCACTCGCACAGGACGCCGCCGCGCTGGCCGCGATGCCATCCCGCTCCAACAGGAACAGCAGTTCCTCACTCTCGATTCCGTCAAAGCAAAGGTGGGCCACCCCGGGCGTCCGGGATGCGCCGTCGGGCACGGTCCGATGGACGCCGTCGATAGCGGCCCGCAGACCGTCCTCCAGTCGATCCCGCAGGGCACCGACCCGTAGCCCGAGAGCCTCGCGTTGGATCGCCACTAGGCGGGCAGCCTCACCGAGGCCCACAATGGCCGGGACGTTCTGGGTTCCACTCCGTCGTTCCCGCTCCTGACCCCCTCCGCGCAGCACGGGCGCCAACGGCACTCCGGCTCTCACCACGAGGGCACCTGCCCCCTTGGGACCGCCGAACTTGTGCCCGGTGATACTGACCAGTCCAGCCCGCCGGACTGCCGTCGGCAGGTCCAGCCAGGCGGCCGCCTGCACCGCATCACTGTGCACGACGGCCTGCGGTGCGTGCCGATCCACCACATCGGCCACCGCATCGACGTCGGTAACCACTCCGGTCTCGTTGTTGGCAGCCATGGCCGACACCAATCGGACACGTTGGCCGTCCGGCCCTGAGAGCAGGTTGCCCAGCGCCTCGAGGTTGACCCGTCCCGCTGCGTCGGTCGGCACCACTGATCCTCCGGCATCCAGCACAGGAGCCAGCACCGCCGGATGCTCAGCCGGGCTGCAGACCGGAATCCCACCGGTGGCCTGGACTACGCCGTCCACAGCCAAGTTGTCAGCCTCGGTCCCCCCGGAGGTGAAGACCACCTCACCCGGCAAACACCCCACCAGGGCGGCCACAAGGTCGCGAGCGTCGTCGACGGCCCGCCGGGCCTCTCGGGCAGCGGCATGGGAGCCCGACGGATTACCCGGTCGGTCGGCCAGCCACGGCAGCATGGCGGCCACCACCTCGGGCCGAACCGGCGTGCTGGCCGCGTGATCCAAATAGACCCGCTCCTGGAGAACTTCGTTCGTCGGCTCCGCTTCCACGGCATCAAGGCTACGGCGGGCCCAGTCCTCGAATCCTCTTGGAGTTCGACTGTCCACTCGCCAGAATCTCCACAATGGACGGGTATGACAGCGAGACCTACGGCGAGACCATGGCTGAGGTCTACGACGAGTGGTACGGCACCGACGGCGGAATAGCCCTCACCGAGATCGGGTCTCCTAGCGAAGTGGCCGATCGGGTCTCCATTTTGGCCGGACCGGCGGGCACCGTGCTGGAACTGGGCGTCGGCACCGGCCGACTCGCCCTCCCGCTGGCCGACCGAGGCCTGTCCGTCACCGGGCTGGATGCTTCGCCGGCGATGCTGGGCTGCCTCAGGGCCAAGCCGGGAGCAGACCGGCTCACCCTGGTCACCGGCGACATGTCCGATCCGGCCATCGCTGGAACAGGATTCGATGTGGTGCTGGTGGGCTTCAATACGTTCTTCAACCTGGCCACCAAGGCGGCCCAAGAAGCATGCCTAGAAGGCGTGGCCAAGATCTTGGCCCCGGAAGGACGGTTCGTGCTTGAAGCGTTCGTGCCTGACCCCGACACTCACGACGGCGTATCGGTCCGCGACATATCCATCGAACGAGTGATGCTGGACGTGGTCACCACCGACAGGGCAGCCCAGACCATCACCGGCCAGCGGATCGTGATGACGACGGCCGGAAACCGGTTCTTCCCTTACCTGCTGCGCTATGCCACCCCGGACCAGCTCGATGCCATGGCGACGTCCGCCGGGCTTCAGCGGGTTGACCGAACCGAGGACTGGAACGGCACCCCGTTCTCCAATGACTCGGCGGTCCACGTGAGCACGTGGCGTCGAGCAGACGCCGGGTAACGCCGGCACCCAGCCCGCGAAAGATGACCCGAGTTAGTCGGAACGCCCGGTGATGGCCGGTAGGTCCAAGCGTGGCCGGGCGCTGCGCTTGAGTTCGGAAAAGGTGCTGAAGCTGCACAGGGTGACCGTGGCGTCGTACACCGCCAGGCACTCCTCGTCGGTCTCGGGCACCGACGAGATGACCGGGCCGAAGATCGACGGTCCGTCGGGCGGGCCGAAGGTGAGGATCGGGGTGCCCACGTCGCGCCCGGTCCGGGCCACCGCGGCCTCAGTCTCGTCCCGCAGCACGATGTCGTGGGATGGGTCGTCGGCGGCGGCCGCGTACTCCGCGTCGAGGCCGGCGAGGACCAGCACAGCGGCGAGGTGGTCAGCCGTGGCGACACTGGCCCGAAAGTCGGTGCCCTGTTCGACGACGCGGTGCCAGATGGTGGCTCCGAAGGCCTGGTAGAGGCCGTCCATGGCGTCCCGACCCTCTGCGGCGCGGATCGCGGCGGCCACCCTCAGCATGCGTCGGCCCCGGTCGTGCGACTCCCGGTAGCCCTCGGGGAACTCGGCGTCGTAGTCCCGCTCCTCGTTGAGGATGGACAGGTTGATGAACCGCCAGTCGACGGTCAGGTCTCGCAGGTCGGCGACCCGGCGGAGCCAGCGGGAGGTCTGCCAGGCGAACGGGCAGACCGGGTCCCAGAAGAACTCCACGTCGGCGACGGGCGGGTTGGAGGCATCGGTGGTCATGCCACGATGCTCGTTCACCGCACCGGTCAGCCCAGCACCGGGTCCCACCAGCGGCCAGATGCCCACACGGCGCCGACAGCGAAGGCCAGACCCAGAACGTAAGGCAGCGCCGTCCCCACCGCCCGGGGCGCACGCCGGGCCTCGGCCACCTCGGCCAGCCAGGCGATCAGCGCCCCGCCGGCCAGACCGCCCAGGTGTCCGCTGATGCTGATCCCCGGCCGACCGAAGGTGAACAGCACGTTGACGAGGAGCAGCCCACCCAGTCCGCTCCCCCACAGGCCCGCGCCACCCCGGTGCCGGAGTTGGTGGACGGCCGCCGCGCCCATGAGGCCGTAGACCGCCCCCGAGGCGCCTACTGTCAAAACGAGGGGGTCGCGGAGCATCACTCCGAGCGACCCGGCCAGCAGAGAGGCTAGATAGAGGCCGGTGAAGCGGGTAGTGCCGTGCAGTTGTTCCAGTTGTCGGCCCAGCATCCAAAGCAGCGCCACGTTGACCAGCAGGTGGAGTAGTCCGAGGTGCAGGAAGCCACCGGTCAGCAGCCGGCTCCATTCGCCCTCGGCCACGCCAATGAAGTCGCGCCCCGACCTCCCGATGCCCAGCAGGCCATGGTCGACCATGACCCGTCCGCCACCCGATGCGAACCGGTCGTACAGCCGACCGCCCCCGCCACCGGCCACGCCAACCACGAAGGCCGCCACGTTGATCGCTGCCAGCACCATGGTGGCCGCTGGTCCTTCGACCCTGCCGAGGCTCAGCACCCTCCGCGGGCTCAATCCGCCGTGGCGGACGCCCGGAGTGCGGCGCCGAGCCGCCCCGGACACGCAGTCGGGACAGTGGAAGCCGACCGACGCGGTGTGCATACATAGGGCGCAGATCCGGCGGTCGCAGCGCTGGCAACGGACGCCGGCCCGGTTCTCTGGATGCCTGTGGCAGGCCTCGGGGGCGGGGCCTCCGGTGGCGGAATGATCGGGCATCGGGTCGACGAAAGGGTCAGTACCGGACGATCACCGGGACGCTGCCCGGGTCCGACACCCAGGCGAAGAGCATCAGCAGCGGTTCGTCACGGGTGATGGTGGCGTGGCGGGTCCCCGACAGGTGGTGGATGACCGCTCCTGGCCCGTCGACCCGCCAGTTGTCGCCCTTCTGCCAGTCGGCGGTGCCGGCGGCCACCCAGAAGACCTCCTCCGCCTTGTGGACGTGCGACGGATAGTCGCAACCTGGGCCCTGGAGTACGAGGCCCACGAAGACCTCGTCGCTGAGGTACGGGGCTGAGACAGCGCCGCCTGATATGGCGTCCTCGGCAGCCCCGACGATCGGGGCGTAGGCGTAGTTGGTCCTCATGGCGTCCATGTCCGGTTCGCCGGCGTACTCGGGGTACGGGGCGGCCCAGCCCACCTCGTCGACGATGGACCGGACGAGGTCACCGGGCACCCCGACAGCGACGGCTAGCGCGGCGGCCAGGTGGTCGTTCGCCACCGGTGCCGACGGCTGGGCCGGATGATGGTCGACGGAGACCGCCCTCCTCAGAGCGTCCGCCAGGAGACCCATGGGCCGGGCTAGATCGGTGTCGCGGACACCCTCGGCTTCGGCGAAGGCCCCCAGGTCGTCGAGGAATACGGCGGTCGGGGCACCCATGGGCCGGGACGGTACACCCGGTCGGGACCGGGGTCAGGTCTCGGAGAATGTGGCCTTCCCGGGGCCGTGCTCGAAGAACGAGGCCACGCCGTGGCGGGCGTCGTCGGTCTCGAACACCTTGAGGAAGAGGTCCAGTTCGAGGTCGACCCCTTCGGACAAAGACAGGTCGATGCCCTCGTCGATAGCCCGCTTGGCGGCCCGGATGGCCACCCTGGGTCCGGCCGCGTAGTCGGCCGCCAGGTCGCAGGCCCGATCCAGCAGATCCTCGTCGGGCACCACCTCGTCGGCCAGGCCGAGCTCGAGTGCCTCGGTGGCTGGGACCTGGCGGCCCTCCCAGATCAGGCGCTTGGCCATGGGACGGCCCACCAGACGGGTCAGGCGCTGGGTGGCCCCACCGCCGGGGATGATGCCGAGTAGCACTTCGGGCTGGCCGAACACCGAACCTTCGCCGAGGATCCGCAGATCGCAACACCAGGCCAACTCGGCACCGCCGCCCAGGGCGAGTCCGTTAACCGCAGCGATGGTCGGACAGGGAATCCGCTCCAGGGCGCCGAAGGCGTCCCGGAATGCGTCGGCCTGGCCGGGGCGCAGCTCGGGGTCGGCGAACACGGCCAACTCGGCGCCGGCGGCGAACATGCGGCCCGCACCGGTCACCACCACCGCTCCGGGTGGTTCGTCGTGGCAAGCCAGGGCGAAGGCCTCGAGCTCACGCAGCAGACCGGTGTCCAGGGCGTTGACCTTGGGCCGGTTGAGGGTGGCCACCACGACGCCGTCGTCGCGGCGCTCGACTCGCAGGGTGGACGGAGTGGCAGCGGTATCGGTCACCGCCGGAGGGTACCCACCGATGCGTCCCGTCCGGAAGCGGCGCCGGTTCGACGGTCAAAGGGTGACCGCGGTCTCCCCGGACGTGTCCCAGTCGGGGCCCGCGGCCAGGGGCGAGCCGTCGGGCGGCGGGACGCCGATGGGACCATCTGGGGCGGCCGTCTCGCCGACGTTGTGCACTGAGGTCACCCCGGTGACGCGGTCCTTGAGGATCCGTTCGATACCAGCCTTGAGGGTCTGGTCCGAGGCGGGGCAGGTGACGCAGGCGCCGACCAACTCGACGGTGACCTCGCCGGTGGCCTCGTCCACGTCGTGCAGGACGATGTCCCCGTCGTCGGCCTGGATGGCCGGACGGATGACCTCGACCACCTTCTCGACGCGAGCCCGGAGGCCGTCGGCCGGGTCATCGGGGCTGACGTCGGGGGACATGCCACCAGTCTCGCAGGACCCTGCCCTCCTGCCACCCTGTCGGGCCCCGACGGTGGCTCCTAGGCTCGCTCCGTGGCCGCAGTTCCAATCCCGCCGTTAGCGCTGGCCCACCAGGGCGGGTGGGACGAGGTCCTGCTGGTGGCCGGGCCGCTCGGCCTCGTGGCGTGGCTGCTGTGGGTCGCCGACCGACGGGCCCGCCGTCTGGACGGGACATCCCCCACGGAGAGGCCCGGTCAGGCCCCTCCCGACGACGCCTCGTAGACCACGTCCGCACCCAGGGCAGCCAGGTTCCCCACCAAGTCCTGGTAGCCGCGGGCCACATGGTGGGCGTCAGAGACCACCGTCTCCCCGTCGGCGGCCAAGCCGGCCACCACCAGAGCTGCGCCGGCCCGGATGTCCGGCGCCCGCACCGGCGCTCCAGACAGCGCCGGGACGCCGCGCACCACGGCGTGGTGGCCCTCGACCCGGATGTCGGCACCCATGCGCACCAGTTCGGGGATGTATCGAAAGCGGCCGGCGAACACGTTCTCGGTGAGGATCCCCACGCCGTCGGCTACCGAGAGCAGGGCGACCAGTAGTGGCTTGTAGTCGGTTGCCACCCCGGGGTACGGCAGGGTTGACACGTCGACCGCAGCGAGCCGCCCGGGGGCGGTGGCCCATATGCAGTCCCCGCCGTCGTCGACTCGCAGGCCCATGTCGCCCAGCTTCTCCAGCAGCATCTCCATGTGATCGGCCCGGGCGCCGTCAACGCAGATGGAGCCGCCGGCCATGCCTACCGCTGCCAGGTAGGTAGCCGCCTCGAGCCGGTGGGGAACCACCGTGTGGGCGCCCGGTCGGAGCCGATCCACGCCCTCGACGGTGATGGTGGAGCCGCCAGCCCCGGACACCTCGGCGCCCATGCCAACCAGAAAAGCGGCCAGGTCGGCTATCTCGGGCTCGCGGGCCGCATTGTCGATGACGGTGGTTCCCTTCGCCATCACAGCGGCCATGAGCAAGTTCTCGGTGGCCCCAACGCTCGGATACTCGAGCAGGACCCGAGCGCCGAGCAGTCGTTCGACCCGCCCGTCGATGACTCCGTGGCTAGTCGTGAAGGTGGCGCCCAGTTCCTCGAGGGCCCGCAGGTGCATGTCGATGGGCCGGTGCCCAAAGTCGTCACCGCCGGGCATCGACACCCGGGCCTCGCCAAACCGGGCCAGCAGCGGGCCCAGGACCACGATGGAGGCCCGCATCCGCTCGACCAACTCGTAGGGAGCCTCGGGCTCCATGGCATCGGGGACGTCGACCGACAACACCCCGGCTGCCTCGTCCTCCCAAGCCGCCGTGGCGCCCATACGCCCCAGCAGATCGGCCATGGTGTCCACATCCGCAATGCGGGGCACGTTGCGAAGCACGTGGCGTCCTGGTGCCAGAACGGCGGCCGCCATGAGCTTGAGCGCTGAGTTCTTGGCCCCGGAGACGGCGACGGTTCCCTCCAGCGGTCCGGATCGTCCCACCCGGACCACCGCGTCGTCGGCTCCCGCCGCTGGCGTTCCCACCCCTCAAGTATGCCCACCCCCTCACTAGGGTGGCCGTCGCCCCGTCGGAACACCGAGCGGGACTCTTGACCCGGGGAGGCCCGCCATCAGCACCAGCCGGGTGGTTGTGGTCCACGAGGTCGACGCAGCCGGCCTGGCCGACCTGCGGACGCCGCGTGACGATCTGGTGCGCGAACGGCCGGGTGACGGCCCCGACCACCTGGTCGGCGACCATGGACCGTTCGCCACGTGGGATCGCAGGCTCCGGGTCGAATCCGACGAAGGCCATGGCGCCGGCCGGTACCGGGTCGTCGAGGAGATGGACTACCGGGCCGCCGTCGGACCGTGGCGTCCGCTTTTTGCCCTACCGCTGCGCTGGGCGGTCCGGTACCGGAAGATTCCGTGGTGGGCGCCACCCGACCGCCTTGACGTCCGGGCCTGCCGGATTCTCGCCCTTTTGGCCTGTGTCCAGGTGGTCGATGGCTACCTCGGTACGGTCATCACCCAGACCATTGCCTTCGCCAGCGACGAGTTCGACCGCAGTGACACCGCCCAAGGGGTGACGCTGGCAGCGGTGCGCCTCGGCGTCGTGGTGGCTCTCGCTGTCGTGTTCCTGGCCGACCGGCGGGGCCGCAGGGGTCTGATGGTGGTCACGGCGTTAGCCGCTGTGGCCACTACGGCGGCCGGGGCCCTGTCACCCGGCCTTTGGTTTCTTGGCGGTTCGCAGCTAGTGGCACGGGGGCTGACCACCGGCCTGGGGATCCTGATCGGGGTGTTCGCCGCCGAGGAACTGCCCCGGGGATCACGGGCCTACGGGGTCAGCGTGCTGGCGCTGGCTGCCGCGTTGGGCGCAGGGATGGCGGTGTGGGTGCTCCCGGTGGCCGACCTAGACCCGGCGGCGTGGCGGATCGTGTACCTGGTGCCTCTCCTGGCCGTACCGGGACTGTTGGCAGTGGGCCGCCACCTACCCGAATCGCGCCGCTTCACCGCCAACGTCGGAGGCGCTGCCCTTCCGGCCAGCGCCGATGTCGGGAGGCGGCGGACCGAGCGACGCCGCCTAATCCTGCTGGCGGCCGCTGCGTTCCTACTGCTGGTGTTCGCCGCACCGGCCAGCCAGTTCCAGAACGACTTCCTGAAGGACGACCGCGGCTTCTCGGCAGCTGGGATCTCGCTGTTCACCTTGTTGACCACCACCCCGGCCGGCATCGGGGTATTTGTGGCCGGACGTCTGGCCGACACCCGGGGCCGCCGGATGGTCGGGGCGGTCGGGCTGCTGGCCGGCACCGCACTGATTGTCGTTGGCTACCACGCCTCAGGACCGGCCATGTGGACCACGACACTTCTCGGAGGTCTGCTCGGATCGCTGACCGTGGCCCTCGGCGTCTACGGCCCGGAGTTGTTCTCGACCACCAACCGGGCCCGGGCCAACGGGCTCATCGTGACTTTCGGGGTGTCGGGCAGCGCCGCTGGCCTGCTGCTTGTGGGATCGCTCAGCGATCGGTTCGGGGCCTACGGACCGGCGTTCTTGGTCGTCGCCGCCGGACCCCTCCTTGCCGCGGTCCTTGTGCTGCGCTGGTTCCCGGAGACGGTCCGCACCGAGCTAGAAGACCTGAACCCCGGCGACATCGAACCGGGCTGAAACCGGGTCGGGGACGCGTCGCCTCAGGTCGGGAACGTGCGGGCCATCCAGTCGGCCACCGCGTCGCACACCGCCTCGTCAGCACCCCGCAGGTCGTGGCGCTTGCCGGTTATGCGCACTACCTCGACAGGACCAGGGATGGTCGCAAGGTGGGCGTCGAACTCCTCAGGCGAACCGAACTCGTCGCGGTCTCCGGACACGAACAAGCAGGGCACCCGCAAGTCACCAAAGTGGTCGACTCGAAGGTTCTCCGGCTTCTTCGGAGGGTGGAGCGGATAACAGACGAGCACCAGGCCAGCGGCCGGAAGGCCGTCCGCGACGGCCATCGAGCACATCCGGCCGCCCATGCTTCGGCCGCCGAGGACGATGCGGTCGGGATCTATACCCCGCCCGTCGGCCATGGTGGCCACGGCGGCCCGCACCTCAGCGATCAGGATGGGTGCGCGGTCGGGGAAGCGACGCCCGGCCTTCCGGTAGCCGAAGTCCACCCGGTCGACCGGCAGGGGGGCCAGGCGTTCCTCAATGGCAATCAGGCCGGGATGGTCGCGGTGGCTGCCCGCGCCGGGGGTCAGCAGCACGCCGGAGACCGGCGCTCCGGGAACGAGGGACGGCCTGGGCACCGGCCGAGGGTAGGCCGCCGCGACCGGGCCCGGAGGACGATCCGTCATTACGATTGGCCCATGGACGCAGAGGCCGAAGAAGCTCGGCACGCATCGGCCGTGGCGTCGATGACCGGCGGCATGGCGCCCGCACCGCCGACATTCGCCGGTAGCGACCGCCTGCATCCCGATGGCCGTCCGAAGAGTGCATTCCGTGACGAGCTTCGGCGGGTCAATGACGGCCGCAACGCCCTTGCCGTGGCTGCCACCATCGCCTCGCCGGTGCTCGTGGTCGGCGTTGCAGTGGACCTCTCGCATCCCGTGGCATGGGTGCTGGCCTTCCTCACCATGCCGGTGGTCCAGAACCGACTGTTTATCCTCCACCACGAGGCCGCCCACAGGACCCTGTTCTCCAGCCTGCGGCTCAACGACCTCGTCGGCATCAACCTGATCGGCTGGCTCACCTTCGGTACCGGTGGCCACGGCTATCGCATTGGCCACATCCACCACCACCGCGACGAGTTCGGCCCGAAGGAGCCGGACTTCCTGCTCTACTCGCAGTACCCGATCACCGCTGCCTCGATGGGTCGCAAGCACCGCCGGGACCTGACCGGCGTGTCGGCGTACCGGATCGTGCGACCCCGCTTCCAGCGCCTGGGCGAAGTCCGCCACCGCCGACTCACCTACCGGTTCCTGGCCGGTCAGGCCCTCGTACTGGGTGCCTTCTGGACGTCAGGGCGCCCGTGGCTGTACCTGCTCCTGTGGGTCCTGCCGTGGGCCACGCTCTACCAGTGCCTCAACCGCCTCCGGGCCATCGCCGAGCACGGCGGGATGACCCGTTCCGAGGACCGGCGACGCACCACCCACCACGTGCGGCAGAGACCGTTGGCTCGGGCCCTGATGGTGCCGTTCGGCGTCGGCTACCACTTGGCCCACCACGCCGACATGACCGTTCCGTACCGGAACCTGCCGAGGTTGCACGCCGCCCTGGCCGAGGACGGCTACGTAGGCGACCTGGAGTGGCCGACCTACCGGGCTCTCTGGCGGACCCTGCGCTC
>JAZADN010000043.1:0-4514 GCA_036123585.1 Actinomycetota bacterium
CAACCTGGTCGCCCTCGACGTGGACGGCCGCCATATTGCCGGGATCATTCTCGGACGGGCCCTCTCCGACGGGACCGTTGATCTGGCCGACGCGGTCCATCGGCTCACGGCCAGACGCGACGGGGGAGAGGCTGTCTGACGTGGAGACTGTTCGGGTCGTTCCCTGCCTCGACGTCGACGCTGGACGCGTCGTCAAGGGCGTCAACTTCGTTGGGCTTCGGGATGCCGGAGACCCCACCGAGCTTGCCGCCCGCTATGACGCCGAAGGCGCTGACGAGCTGGTCTTCCTCGACATCACTGCCTCCTCGGAGGCCCGTGACACCACACTGGACATGGTCCGTCACGTGGCCGAGGAGGTGTTCATCCCGTTCACCGTGGGTGGCGGTATCCGCTCGGTGGAAGACGTCAGGGCCATCCTGCGGGCCGGCGCGGACAAAGTGTCGGTCAACACCGCCGCAGTGGACCGTCCCGACCTCATTGGCGAGGTGTCCACCGAGTTTGGCAGCCAGTGTGTGGTCGTCGCCGTTGACGCCCGACGCAGCCCAAAGGCTTCCAGCGGCTTCGAAGTGTTCAGCCACGGTGGACGCACTCCGACTGGCAACGACCTCGTCGCCTGGGTTACCGAGGTGGTCGAGCGGGGGGCCGGCGAGATCCTGCTTACGTCCATGGATCGGGACGGCACCCGCTACGGCTTCGATGTCGAGATGCTCCAGGCCGTCGGCCCGGTGGCCACTGTCCCACTGATCGCGTCCGGGGGCGTCGGCTCCCTTGACCATCTGGTAGAGGGAGCTGTCGACGGCGGAGCCGATGCCGTGTTGGCCGCCTCGATTTTTCACTTCGGTGAGCACACCGTGGCTGCTGCCAAGGCCCACATGTCTGCCGCCGGTGTGTGCGTGCGTCCGGTCTGAGGACCGGCAACCGCGGATACCGTTGCCGTCGTGAGCGACACAAAGGCCTCGGACGACTCCTTCATGGGTAACGGCTCTGTCCCTGGTCCCTCCGACCACGAGGGACTGCCGATCAAAATGCACAACGACCGCATCCTGGTGAAGTTGGACACTGAGGAGGGCGAGCGTCGCTCGACGGGCGGGATTCTAATTCCGGCCACCGCTCAGGTCGGCAAGCGGCTCGCCTGGGCCCAGGTGGTGGCTGCCGGTCCCAACGTAAGAGCCATGGAAGTCGGCGACCAGGTGCTGTTCAACCCGGAGGACCGCTACGAGGTGGAGGTCCGGGGACACGACTACGTGATCCTCCGCGAGAGGGATGTTCACGCCGTGGCCGCCCGCCGCCTTGAAGAAGGCAGCACCGGCCTCTACCTCTAGGCCCGCAACTGATCCCTCCTTCCTCGGCCCCGCCACCGGAATCTCCGGCTCCGGCTCGGGACCTCGGCCGTAGGCTGGTTGACATGAGTATCGCCACCACCCCGATCGTGGCCACCGAGGAGCAAATAGCTCAGGTCACCTTCGACGACGACGGCCTGGTGCCGGCCATTGTCCAAGAGGAGGACACCGGCCGCATCCTGATGATGGCCTGGATGAACGCCGATTCGCTCCGCCAGACCATGGCTACGGGCCGCACCTGGTTTTGGAGCCGTAGTCGTCAGGAGTACTGGTGCAAGGGGGAGACATCAGGCGACCGCCAGTACGTCCGCGAGGCCTACTACGACTGCGACGGTGACACCTTGCTGTTCGTTGTCGAGCAAGAGGGTAGGGGGGCCTGTCACACGGGCGAGTACAGCTGCTTCTTCCGGTCCTTCGGGCCCGACGCCAGCTGACCATCCCGCGCCCGTATCCAGCCGACGACCGTGACCAGCCCCGATCGAGACAAGTTCCGGGCTCTGGCCCGCGATCACGCCGTGGTCCCGGTCTGGCGCGAGCTCCTGGCGGACCTGACCACCCCTGTCTCGCTGTTCGCCCGCTGTGTTGGCGACGGCGAAGGTTTCCTCCTAGAGAGTGTCGATCGCGGCGAGACGTGGGGACGCTGGTCGTTCATCGGCCGCAACCCGTCGCTTACTCTCACCTCGTTAGACGGCCGGCGCGACGTGGACGGCAACCTCCCGGACGGCATTCGCACTGGCGACGGGATCCTGGCTGCCCTCGAGGATCTGCTGGCCTACTACCGCTCGCCGTCCATCGACGGCCTACCCCCGCTTCACGGTGGTCTCATGGGCTATCTCGGCTACGACGTGGTCCGCGAGATCGAGTACCTGCCCGACGCACCGGCCGACGACCGTGGGCTACCCGATGCGGTGATGTCAGTCATCGGCGACCTGGTGGCTATCGACCATTGGCGCCAGCGTGCCGTCCTACTGGTCAACGTGGCCATCCCTGACGGCGCCGACGACACGATCCTGGACGCTGCCTACGACGATGCCCTCGTTCGACTCGATGTCCTGGCCGCTGACGGGGCCCGCCCGTTAGACGAGCCGCTTATGGAGCCGCCCGACCCGGGTGACGAGCCACCCGAGGTGACGTCCACCATCGGGTCGGAGGTCTACGGGCTGGCTGTTGAGGCGGCTCGGGAGCACATCCTGGCTGGCGATGTGTTCCAGGTCGTTCTGTCACAGCGTTTCGACGTGGTGCTGGACGCCGAACCGTTCGACGTATACCGGGTGCTCCGCCAGGTGAACCCCAGCCCCTATATGTACTTCCTCCGCTACGAGGACCTGTCGGTGGTTGGCGCGTCACCCGAGCCGATGGTCCAACTCCTCGACGGACGAGTGGTGTCGCGTCCCATCGCCGGGACCCGCCGTAGGGGTCGCACCGAGGTCGACGACCGGCGTATGGCCGCCGAACTTGCCGAGGACCCCAAGGAGGTGGCCGAACACGTGATGCTCGTGGACTTGGCACGCAATGACGTGGGACGCGTCGTGGCCTTCGGCACCGAAGAGGTCGAGGAGATGATGACGTTGGAGCGTTATAGCCACGTCATGCACCTGACTAGCCAGGTGGCCGGCGACTTGGCCGAAGGGAACACCCCGATCGACGTGCTGCGCGCCACCCTGCCCGCCGGCACAGTGTCCGGCGCCCCCAAGGTGCGGGCCATGGAGATCATCGACAGCCTCGAGCCGGTCAAGCGGGGTCCATACGCCGGTGTAGTCGGCTACTTCGACTTCTCTGGCAACATCGACACGGCCATCGCCATTCGGACCATGTTCGTATCTGAGGGCGTGGCGTCGGTCCAGGCCGGAGCCGGCATCGTCGCCGACAGCGTTCCCGAACTCGAAGACTTGGAATGTCGTAACAAAGCCCGGGCCCTGCTATCCGCGATCCCGGCGGCACGCCGGATGACCGCTGCACGCCGGGCCGTAGCCGCAGACTGAGCGCCCGATGACCTTGCCGGTTGCCGTGCGTCGGCCTAGGGACATGGTCCGGGTAGCCGGTCCCGAGGCCCGGACCTACCTGCAAGGCCAGCTGAGCCAGGACGTCGAGGTGCTGTCTGTCGGATCGGCGGCCGACACATTCGTGCTCCAGCCGACTGGCAAGGTCAACGCCTGGATGCGCGTCAGTCGTCTTGACGACGACGAGTACCTGCTGGACGTCGACGTTGGATGGGGCGAGGCTGTGGTGATCCGATTGCGGCGGTTCTTGTTGCGTACGGACTGCACGGTCGAAGCGGTGGATTGGGAGTTGCTGTCCGTTCTCGACACCAAACCCGGCTTACTAGCAGCGCCTGAAGGCGGGCTCGCACTGGACGTGACCTGGCCGGGCCTCGACGCCGTCGACCTCCTCGGTCCCGCCGTGGTCGTACCTGACGGGGTGGACGAAGCGGATGAGGCCTTTTGGGAGCACCGCCGGATCGCTGCCGGGATCCCGGTCATGGGCAAGGAGATGGACGAGGAGACGATCCCCGGGGCTACCGGCGTGGTTGACCGGTCGGCCAGTTTCACGAAGGGTTGCTATACAGGCCAGGAACTGGTGGCACGGGTCGACAGCCGAGTGGCTGGCCCCCCAACGCGGATCGTGCGGGCCGTCGGCGGCGGGTCAGCGCCAGACGTGGGGGCAGTTCTCCTAGCCGACGGCGCAGAAGCGGGGCGTCTGACCAGTGTGGCCATCAACCCCGTCGGTTTCGGCTTCGTGGCGCTGGCGTCAGTGCGCCGCGCAGTACAAGTACCGACCCGGGTCGATGCCAACGGCACCCCGGTCGACCTGCTGGCCGACTGACCTTCAGTCGTCGGAACGGGACAGTCGGACCACCAGGGTTGTTCCTGTCGGCGCCGCCGCTTCGGCGGACACCGTGCCGCCCATGGCCTCGACCAGTTCGTTTACGATGGCCAAGCCGAGTCCTGACCCAGACTCCCGGTCGCGCGGGTGCTGCTGGGCGACGTAGAGGCGTTCGAAGACGTGCGGAAGGTCCTCGGGTGCGATGCCGTGCCCGTCGTCGACCACTCGGAGCACTACCTCTCCGTCCTCCTCAGCGGTCGACACGTCAACCGTCGTCCGGGCGTACCGAAGTCCGTTCTCGACCAGGTTGCCGATGACCTGCGCCCACCGGTCTACGTCCAACTCCACAGT
>JAZADN010000044.1:0-6941 GCA_036123585.1 Actinomycetota bacterium
GGCTTACCGTGCTCCAGGGTGATCGACCGGGCGATCTCCTCCTGGCGTTCCCGCATCAGCCCTGCAGCCCGGCAGATCACCTCGGCCCGGTCGGACGGCGGCGTCAGGCGCCAGGCTTCGAAGCCGCGCACGGCTGCCTTCACCGCGTCGTCGAGGTCGCCCGGTCCGGCGACCGGCACCTGGCCGATCACCTCCTCGGTGGCCGGGTCGACGACCGGAAGCTCGTCATCGGCTGTCCGCCACGATCCATCGACGTACAACTGGAGGTCCGGATAGTCGCTCGTGCTCATGGGAATCTCGTCTCGTGGTTCGGAGGGTCGGGAGCTCGATGGGTCAGAAGGCGGTCCGGATCGCCCACAGGTCGGGGAAGGCCGGGTGGAAGAGGGTGGTAGCCAGATAGGCGGCGCCGTCAGAGCCGCCGGTCCCGGGCTTCGTCCCGATGGTCCGACGGACCATCATCACGTGGCGGTACCGCCACTCCTGGAGTCCCTCGTCGAGGTCGGTGAGGGTCTCGCCGAGGCCGGCGAACCGGGGCTCGGCGTACGAGGCCACGATGGTCGCCTGGACGGCCTCGTCCTCCTCGATCGGATCCCGGACGTCGCGCCCGAGGACAGATGGGGGGACGTTGTAGCCGACCCGGGCCAGGAGGTGGACGTAGGCGTCCCACAGGGTGGGGGCCTCGTGACGGCGTCGCAGCCGCTCCCCCTCGTCGCCGTCGAACCAGTCGAGGCGGACCCGGTCATTGGTGTCGAGAAGGAACTCCAGTTCTCGGAACTGGACCGACTGGAATCCGCTGGCCGCGGCCAGGAACGACCGGAACCCGGCAAACTCTGCCGGGGTCATCGTCTCCAGCACGTCGACCTGGCCGACCAGAGTCTTGAGCACCTTGAGGACCCGCTTGAGGCGGTGGCGGGCCGCGTCGACCTCGTCTCCGTCTAGCAGGGCGACGACGGAGTCCAGCTCATGGAGGAGCTCCTTGAACCACAGCTCGTACACCTGGTGGATGACGATGAACAGGGTCTCGTCGTGCTCCGGCTCGCCGGTGGCCGGATCGACCGATCGGCAAGTCTGCAGCGACAGCAGTTCGGGCACCCGCAGATAGGACCCGTACGTCAGGTCGGGCTCGGAAGGAACCGGGGCGCCGGAGGGAGTGCTCACGCGATCGAGAGGGTGTCGGGCCGGGCCAGAGGGTCCAGTTCGGGCAACGGGGGCAGGCCAGCCACCAGGGCATCCACGTCGAGGGTCGGCTCGGCCACGCCGCGGCAAAGGATCTCGTGCTGGGCCGCTGCCCGATCGCGGGCCTCGGCGTACGGCATCGTGGAGAACATGACCATGTTGTAACGAGGGCTCAGGTGGTCGGGATGGCGCCGCTCCAACTCGAGGGCCAGGCGTCGACGGGCCACATGGGCGGGATCGACCACCCCAGCCCGCATCTCCACGTAGTTGTCGAGGGCCATGTCCGCGATGGCCTCAGCGTTCGGCTTTCGCTCGGCCTCGTAGGCGGTGAAGGCGGCCGCCGGGTCCTCGGGGTGGTCTCCGAGGTATCGGTCGAGGGCCCGGACGGACTCCATGGCCAGGTTCATGCCCTGACCGTGGAAGGGCACAATGGCATGGGCGGCGTCGCCAACCAGGGCTACCCGACCGTCGTGGCTCCAGCCGGTTGCCCGCATGGTTGCCAGCGCCCCGGTGGGATTGGCCAGAAACTGGTCGGCCACGTCGGGTACCAGCGCCGCAAAATCGGGGAATTCGGCCTCGAAGAACCGGTGTACGGCATCCGGCGCGTCCAACTCGGCGAAGGTGGCATCGGGGGCGAACAGGGTGGCTGTGAAATCGCCGGCCGGGTTGGCCAGGGCGATCAGCATGAACCCACCGCGGGGCCACACGTGCAGGGCATGGGGGTCGAGCTGGTGGCCACCATCGGAGGAAGGCGGCATGGTCAGTTCCTTGTAGCGGTGGTCCAGGCGGTCGGTGGTGGCCTGACATGCTCCATGATCGACCAGCGCGGCCCGGACCCGAGAGCCGGCCCCGTCGGCTCCAAACAGTGTCCCGAACGGCTCGGCGCGGCCATCTGCGAAGGCCAGCCGGGATCCGTCCAGGTCGACCGACGCCAGCTCGGCCGAAAACTCGATCCGGACCCGTCCGGTGGCCTCGGCGGCATCGAGCAGTAGGGCGTTCAAGTTGGCCCGGGAGATGGAGTGAATGACCTCGTGGGGACGGCTCCCATAACGCTGGAGGTCCGGGACGATCCCGTCGGCACCCTCAGGAGATCGCGGATGGACCATTCGGCCCCGCATGGGGATGGTGATTGCGTCAACGCGATCGATGAGACCCACTTCGACCAGTGGCACGATGCCCCGTGTGGCGAGGGCGAGGTTGATGGACCGGCCGGCCGGCACCTCGTTGGTCCGGAGGTCGGGACGACCTTCGTAGAGGGTGACCTCGTAGCCCCGACGAGCCAGATACAAGGCCAACAGCGTCCCAGCCTGGCCGGCGCCTAGGACGACGATCGGGTCCTTCACCGTGCCACCCTCACAGCGCGACCCGGTCCAGGACCTCGACGAGTCGGTCGACGTCGGCGAACGAGTTGTAAAGCGGCACGGGGGCGGCACGGATGGCGTCGGGTTCGCGCCAGTCGCACCAGACCCGCTCCGCCTGCAGGGCTTCGAAGACCCGCCGACCGTCGCCGTCCACGATCCTGAGCGCCGACTGGCAGCCCCGCTCGGCCAGCACTGTCGGGGCGAGGTTCTCCACTCGACCGACCAGCACCTCGTCGAGACGTCGGTCCAGGTAGGCGATCAGGAGCTCGGACTTGCGGCGCAGTGGGCCCAGGCCCCCGGCCCGCTGGAAAACCTCCAGAGAGGCCCGCAGGGCGGCCATGGGCAAGATCGGCGCGTTGGACAGCTGCCACGACTCGACGGTGGGAATGGGTTCGAAGGTGGTGGCCATGGCGAATCGGGTGGCCGGGTCGGTCCCCCACCAGCCGTGCAACTTGGGCAGGTCTGAGTCGGCTACGTGGTTGCGGTGGACGTAGGCCACACCCACGCCGCCGGGCCCGCCGTTGAGGTACTTGTACGAGCACCAGGCGGCGAAGTCGACGCCCCAGTCGTGCAGGGACAACTCGATGTTGCCCACCGCGTGGGCTAGGTCGAGGCCGACGACGGCTCCCACCGCGTGGCCGGCGGCCACGATGTCCGCCATTGGCAGGACCTGTCCTGTGTAGTACTGCACCCCGGGCAGTAATACGAGGGCCAGTTCGTCGCCTGCCTCGGCGATGGCGTCCAGCACATCCTCCCGGCGCAACAGTTCCTCGCCGTCGCGGGGGGCCACGGTGATCAGCGTGGTAGCCGGGTCGTATCCCCGTTGGCGGATCTGCGACTCCACGGCGAAGTGGTCCGAGGGGAAGGCGTGGTCCTCGACGAGCACCTTGTGACGCAGCGGCGTGGGTCGATAGAAGCTGACCATCAGCAGGTGGAGGTTGACGGTCAGCGCGTTCATGGCCACCACCTCGTCGGGGTGCGCCCCGACCAGGTCGGCCAGCGGTTCCGTGAGGAGTCGGTGGTAGTCCTTCCACCCCAGTGGGCCGTCGAAGTGGGCCTCGCCGCCGAGGGTGGCCCACCGGTCCAGCTCCAGACCTACGGTTTCCCGGGCGGTCCGGGGCAGCGCGCCAAGCGAGTTGCCGACCAGGTAGGTGCCGTAGGGCAGTTCGAACTCTTCGCGGAAACCGGCCAGCGGGTCGGCGGCGTCCAGCTCGGCAGCGGTAGTCGCTGAGGCGACCGTTCCGGCCGGAGTGGTGGAGCTCACAGGCGCGCTCCGGTTCCGGGATGAATGGCTCCGCACTTTGAACAGGTCCGAGCGGTGACGTCAGCGTCGAAGGCGGCGAACAGAGGCGGCAGGTCGCGGTCGATGGCCTGAACCTGGATCTCCACCCGGTGGACGAGGTGCGCACATTCGAAGCAAGCCCACTCGAAGCCGTCCAACTCGCCGACCGACCGTTGGTACTCGACGACCAGGCCGACCGAGCCCGGATCGGGGCGCTGGGGCGAGTGCCGGACGCCGGCTGGCAACAGGTAGATCTCCCCCTCCCGGATGGGTAAGTGGAACGGCTCCTTACCCTCGGCAGGCCAGATGATCAGGTCCATGTCGCCCCTGATCTGGTGAAAGAACTCTTCCCGGGGGTCGTCGTGGAAGTCGTTTCGCTGGTTCCCCCCGCCGACGATCATCACGATCATGTCGGCCTGCCGGAAGACCTGCTTGTTGGCCACCGGCGGCACGAGTTGGTCTCGGTGGGCGTCGATCCAAGCATCGAGACGGAAGGGACGGCGGTCCAGCGGGTCTGGGTCCCAGTCCCCGGGGACGGTGATGGCGTTCTCGGTCACGCCGGCTCCTCTATCAGACGGGCTTCCAAAGAGTCGGTGAGTTCGCGTAGTCGGGACGCCAGATCGGCCACCCCCTCGCTCTGGGTGGCACCCGCGCCGGCGCCATGGAGAGCTTCGGTCTCGAGCCGGGTGGCCTCGGCGACCAGCGAGGCGGTCAGGTCGTCGCCAGCAGCCGTCAGGGCCACCAAGCGCTCCCGGCGGTCTCGTCCGACCGTCCGGGTGACCATCCCGCGGTCCTCGAGACGCCGGAGGGCATGGGTCACAGTGGGTTGCGGACTCAGCGCGGCGGCCGCCAGATCGGCCACCCGCATCTCACCCAACTCGGCCAACACGGCGATCACCCGCCACTCGGAACGGGCCACTCCGGCGTCGTTTAGGACCTGGTAGAAGGGGGCCGACAGGGTCTGGTCGGCCTTGCGGAGGAGGTACGGAAGGTACCCCCCCAGGAACCCGGCGCGGTCCGCGGAGATCGGCATACGCTCGACAATAGATTCAGACGAATATATTGTCAATCGGCGTGGCCCCGCAGTGGCGATCAATGGCTGAAGAGGAGCGAGAGCGCCAGTACTCCCCCAGCTCGCGCCTTCCCGATGGCGACTACCGGCCGTACCTCGACGTCTACCGGGAACCCAGCACCAAGACCCTCGTCCGCTCGACCGGGGCCGAAGTCTCGGTCCTCCGGGCCGGCACCGGCGACAAAGACCTGCCCGCCGTCCACATCGTCAAATCCCACGACGCCGATGGACCGATCCCCCTGTTGGCCTTCATCCACGGCGGCTACTGGCAGGAACTCTCGGCCATCGAGTCCCTGTTCCCCGCGCCGGCCTGTTTGGCCCGCGGCTGGGCCTACGCGGCGATCGACCACACACTGGCTCCCACCGCCTCCCTCGACGCCATCGTCGACGAGGTCCGCCGGGCCATGACCGCACTCGTCGACCGGGCGCCGGACCTCGGCCTCGATCCTGACCGGATCGTCCTGGCCGGACACTCGGCGGGCGCCCACCTGGCGGCCATGACCGCCCTCGGGGCGGTCGGAACTCCGCACGGATCCAGTCTCGCCGGCCTCGTCCTCGTGTCGGGGATCTACGAACTCGAGCCGCTCATCGGCACCTCGGTCGACGACCGGCTCGGTCTGGACACCGCCATGGCGCAACGCAACAGCCCGCTCCTGGCCACCCCGTCTCAGGCCGGCGCCAGCTTTCCACCGACGCTGGTCGCCTACGGTGACGATGACACCGACGAATTCCGGGCCCAGTCCGAGGCCTACGCCCACCACCTGGCGGCGACCGGGACCACCGTCACCACGCTGGAGGTCGCCGACCGGCACCACTTCGACGTGATTCTGAACCTCGCCGAACCGGGGACGGAACTGGGTGATGAGGTCGACCGACTGGTGCGGTCGACCGGACGGGACGCCAGGCGCCCCTGAGGGCCGTCAGCCCTGGCCGCCCGAAGCCTCCTGGACCGAGACCTTGCCGGCGCTAATCCACGGCATCATGGCCCGCAATTCCGAACCCACCTTCTCGATGCGGTGCTCGTGGCCCTCGGCCTCCAGTCGACGGAAATTCTCCCGGCCGCCGTGCGCCTCGGCCACCCACTCATCGGCGAAAACACCAGTCTGAATCTCGGTGAGGATCTGCTTCATGGTGGCCCGCACGTGGTCGTCGACCACCCTGGGGCCGCGGGACAGGTCGCCATACTCGGCGGTGTCCGACACCGAATAACGCATGCCGCCGATGCCCTGCTCATACATAAGGTCCACGATGAGTTTCAGCTCGTGGAGGCACTCGAAGTAGGCGATCTCCGGCTGGTACCCGGCGTCGACCAGAGTGTCGAAGCCGCTACGGACTAGCTCGGTCATGCCGCCGCACAGCACCACCTGCTCGCCGAACAGATCGGTCTCGCACTACTCAGTGAAGGTCGTCTCGATGACCCCGGCCCGAGCGCCGCCCACGCCGTCGGCGTAGGCCAGGGCCAGTTCCTTGGCGCCACCGGAAGCGTCCTGTTCCACGGCGATCAGGCACGGCACGCCGCCACCCTCGGCGTAGGTCCGGCGCACCAGATGGCCGGGGCCCTTGGGGGCGACCATGATCACGTCGACGTCGGCCGGCGGGGCGATCAGGTCGAAGCGGATGTTGAAGCCATGGGCGAACGCCAGGGCGTCGCCGGCCTGCAGGTTCGGGGAGATGTGCTCCTCGTACACCTCGGCCTGGTCGGTGTCGGGTAGCAGCACCATGATTACGTCAGCCCACGCCGAGGCGCCGGACAGCGACTTCACCTCGAGCCCAGCCTCGGCTGCCTTGGCCGACGACGACGAGCCGTCGCGCAGCCCGACGCAAACGTCGACGCCCGACTCCTTGAGGTTAAGGGCGTGGGCGTGGCCCTGAGAGCCGTAGCCGAGGATGGCCACCTTGCGCGAGGCGATCGCGCTGCGATCGACGTCCTTCTCGTAGTAGATGTTCGCCATCGGTCTCTCCTGGCTGGGTCGTGGCCGGTCGGCCGGTCGGAATTGTTCGGTTGGGTTGGTTGGTTCGATCGGAATCAGTCGAGTGCGTCGTCGAGGCT
>JAZADN010000045.1:0-17207 GCA_036123585.1 Actinomycetota bacterium
ACCCCAATACGGCAAACGCCGCGAGCGCCAACTTGACGCCATCGGCTTCCAGTCCCGAACCACCAAAGACGATCGACAGAAGCACCACCGCGTGAATGGCCACATACGGCAGGGTTGACATCTGAATCTCCCTGGCCCGCATGCTCGTGGTCGCAATCAGATTCTCAGTTCTCATCTTTGACTCCGAATTTGGTTCCGCCGAGTCCGGGTGACCCGCCGACGTCGACCGTAACCGTGTTCATCTCTTTGATTCCTATCTGGGGTGTCGTGGTGTCGGAGTGGGAGCTTCACCACTCCCCGTTCTGGCTCTGCGTCACAGGCCATCCGTAGGTTTCGGACATGGGTGAACCGCGACACTGCTGGTGCTGTGACGAGTGGCTGGGCTTCGGCGAGGACGTCTGTCCCCGCTGCGGCTCGGTCGACCGCGTCCCGTGCGGCTGGGGAGGATGCCGCGGGTACCTCGAACCCGACGACGAGTACTGCGGCTCGTGCGGACGGGACCGCTCCGGCAACGACTGATCGCGCGCCCGCGACCTACGGTGGGGCTGACACCGACCGGTCATCGGGCCGGAGACCACGCCTCCCCAACGGAGGCCCCAGAGAGCAGGAGACCACCATGGGCGCCGACGGCACCTGGAACGTAACCATGAAGACCCCAATGGGCGAGCAGCAGGGCACACTCACCCTGGCCACCGACGGTGGCTCGCTGACCGGCACCATGTCCGGCCCCCAAGGCTCGTTGGAGCTCGAGGACGGCACGGTGGACGGCGACTCGTTGGCATGGACGGTGAACATGACCTCACCCATGCCCATAAAGGTCGAGTCCACAGCCACCATCGATGGCGACTCGATCAACGGAGAGGCCAAGTTGGGTGCCTTCGGCACAGCCCCGTTCACCGGCACCCGGACCTGATCCGGGCATCCGTCAGAGGGCGGCCCTGACCCGCCTGACCTCCTCAGGCGGGTCGGTCGTCCCCACCGGCCCACCAGTCCCGGGGGCGGAGGCGCTTTCCGTAGCCAATCCGGTCCTCGAGCCACAGCATCAGACCGCGGAGCCTGGTCGCGGCGAGGCGACGGCCGATCTGGTGCCGGAGCCGGGAGAAGTCCTTGTTGTAAGGACAGACGCGCATGCAGATCATGCAGTCGTTGGCGATCTGCGCCCAGTACGAAAAGCACTTCTCCCCGTCCACCGACCACTTCCGCACACCGCCGATCGACGACCGGTTGAGCTTCACGGCCACCGGGCCGGCATCCGGGATGGCCCCCGGCGGGCAGGCGTTCGTGCACCGCCGGCAGGACTCGCAGAACCGGGTCACCCCCAGCTCGACCGGACGGTCGTAGGACACCGGCAGGTCGGTGAAGATCTTCCCGAAACGCACCCTCGGCCCGTACTCCGGCGTGATGACCATGCCGTGCCGTCCGTACTCGCCCAGTCCGGCCCGGATGGCCAGCGGGATGGCCAGCGCCGTGTCGTTCAGGCTGGGCACGGCCCGGTACCCGAGGTTGCGTAGCCACTGGGCCGTGGCCAGCAGCACCAGGGCGTCCTTCGAATAGCCGAGGCCGGTCGCTGCCCCAGACAACGCGGAGGGGACCGTGTCGACGAGGTCCCGGTCCATGGCCTGGCCGACCACCACCACGCTGGTCATCCCTTCAGGCAGCCCGACCGGTCGGCCCTCGTCGGCCCGACGGGCGTACCGCTCGGTGTAGACCCACCGCTCATCGTGGGCGCAAAGGCCGACGAGGTCGGCGCCGAAAGTGCGGGCCACCTGCTTGACCGTGGCCGCCGCCTCCTCGGGCGATCCCAGGTCGAATCGTTCGTCTGGCCCGTCGCGGAGCTGGGTGAGCGGGCTGAGGAAGCCGTCGCGGAGGTCGTCGCCGTCGTGCATCTCGGCGAATACGTCGACCACCTGCCACGCCGCGTTGCGGATGGCGTAGTCGCGCTGTCCAAAGCCCGAGGCCTTCCGCCACGACCGCAGCGGCTCTCGGTACGAGGCGAAGAACCGGCGGGCCTCGTCGGTGGCCACCGCAGGGTCCCACGACGCCCTGTTGAAGACGTCGTCGACCTGGCTAAACCGCTCGAAGCCGTCCAGCACCTCCCAGACCGGTCTGCCGTCCGACCCCATCGGACCCCGGTCGTCGAGGTCCCGACGGCCACCCCGGCGGGGAACTAGGCCGGTAGGCGAACCGTCGTCGTCACTCACTCCGGGGACCAGAGCCCCTCGGCGATCAGGTCGCCCTGGACCTCGACGATCCCCTCGCGCAGCACGTCGACCATCCAGTCGACCTGCTCGACGGTCAGCACCAGCGGCGGCGACAGCACGTTGAGGTGGGCGATGGGCCGGACGATCAGCCCGCGCTTCTCACACGCGTCGGCCACGCGGTCGCCCACCTTCACCGAATCCGGGAAGAGTTCCTTGGTCTCCTTGTCGGCCACGTTCTCCACGCACTGCATGAAGTGGCTACCCCGTACGTCGCCGACGATGCCGAGATCCGACAGCGAGGCCAGGCGCTCGCCGAAGTAAGGACCGACTCTCTGCACGTGGCCGCAGAGGTCCTCCCGCTCCATGATGGCGATGTTCGCCAGCGCCGCCGCGCAGCAAACAGGGTGGCCCGAGTAGGTGAACCCGTGGGCGAACACGGCGCCCTCGGCCTGTGGGGTGCTGATCACGTCGTAGATCTCGTCGGAGATGATGGTCGCCGACAGCGGGGCGTATGCCGAGGTCAGGCCCTTGGCCGACGAGATGATGTCGGGGACGATCCCAAAGACGTCCTCTGAGGCAAAGAAGTGGCCGAGTCGGCCGAAGGCGGTGACCACCTCGTCGGAGACGTAGAGGATCCCGTACTCGGTGCACAGGTCCCGCATGCCAGTCAGGTAGCCGGGCGGCGGGACGAGCACGCCGCCTGCGCCCATGATCGGCTCGGCGAAGAAGGCGGCCACCTTGTCGGGGCCGATCTCGGCGACCTTGTCGCGGAACTCGGCCAGGAGCGTCTCGGTGTACTCCTCGGGCGTGGTGCCTTCGGGGCGCCGGTACAGGTCGGGGCCGGACACCCGCTGAACGAGTGGCGGGCCGACGATGTCGAAGCCGATGTGGTCGAATTCCACCCCGGTCAGCGACATGGCCATGTAAGTGGACCCGTGGTATCCGTTGACCCGGGTGATCAGCACCTTCTTCTCGTGCTTTCCGAGCATGTTGAAGTAGAAGTGGATGAGCCGCACCGCGGTGTCGTTGGCCATCGATCCGCCGGAGCCGTACAGCACGTGGTTGAGCGACCCGGGGGCCAATCGGGCCAGGGTGGCCGACAACTCGGCGACCGGGATTGTCGTGTGGTGCCCAAACGACGAGTAGTAGGTCATCTTCGTGGCCTGCTCGGCCATGGCCTGGGCGATCTCGGTGCGGCCGTAGCCGGTGTTGACACACCACAGGCCGCCGATGCCGTCCAGGTACCGGCGCCCGTCGCTGTCGTAGATGTAGGCGCCCTCGGACTCGGCGACGACCAGCGAACCCTTCTCGTGGAACGTGGAGAAGTCGGTCCACGGGTGCAGGAAGTGGTCCTTGTCCTTCTGCCAGATGTCCTGTGTGTCGTACGCGGCGAAGCGGGCCGCGGCCTCAGCGTCGACCTCGGCCTCCACCCGTGCCGCCACAGAGACCTGTCGTTCGATGGACACCATCGTTCCCCTTCCCGCGGCCCACTCAGTGGCCGTCCCTAAGAATCTGCCACGATCGTCTCGAACCCGTCCAACGAGGGCGACGTCTACCGGAAGGACTCCACATGGGCAAGTACGGCAGCGGCATGGTGGTGGCCGCCCAGCCCGAGGCGGTCGAGGCCGGTGTCGACACCCTGCGGGCCGGCGGCAACGCAGTCGATGCAGCGGTGGCCTGCGCCCTGGTGGCCGGTGTGGTCGACCCGCAGATGTGCGGCATCGCCGGGTTCGGCAGCGCTCAGTTCTTCCTGCCCGGCGCTAGCGACGGCGGTGCACCCCTCCACACGTGCGTCGATTTCCACGGCATGTCGCCCGCCGCGGTCCGCGAGGACATGTGGGAACACCTGCTGGTCGGCGAGACACGGGATGGCTTCGGCTTCATCCTTGACGGCAACGTCAACGACGTCGGCTACCAGTCGATCACCACACCGGGGTCGCTACTCGCCTACCACGAGGCCCAGACCCGGTATGGCCGGCTCGACTGGGCCGACGTGGTCGCACCGGCCATCGCCTGGGCGGAGGAGGGCTTCCTGCTCCGGCCCGGGGTAGTCCACTGGTGGCATGAGGGAGCGACCTTGGGCCGTGCCGACAACGTCTCCCGCCTGGCCCACACCCCGGCCGGACGCCGCATCTACTTCCACGAGGACGGGTCGCTGAGAAAAATCGGCGAGGTGCTCAGAAACCCGGACCTGGCCCGCACGCTGCGTCGCATCGCCGAGGGCGGGGCCGACGAGTTCTACCGGGGTTCCATCGCCGACGAGATCGTCGCTGACATGACCTCCAACGGCGGCCTGCTCACCGCCGGGGATCTCGACGGATACCGCACCGTGTGGGGCGAGCCACTGCACACCACCTACCGGGGACTTGAGGTGGCCACCAACCGGCCGCCTGGCGGCGGGGTCATGGTGGCCGAGATGCTCAACATCCTCGAGCACTTCGACCTAGGGACCATGGGGCACAACGGCGTCGAGCACGTCCGCACGGTCGCCGAGGCCATGAAGTGGGCAACGGCCGACAAGGAGACCCATGTCGGGGACCCAGAGTTCGTCGACGTGCCCCTCGACCACCTGCTGTCCGCTGAGCACGCCGCTGATCTGGCCGGGCGCATCTCTGCCGGCGAGCACGCACACGTGGAGCGCATGGACGGCGAACCCCCGGACACCACCCACGTGTGCGTCGTCGACGCCACTGGCAACGCTGTGTCCATGACCCACTCGCTGGGCATGCCGTCCGGTGTGGTCACCGAGGGTCTGGGGTTCATGTACAACGGCTGTATGGGCGTGTTCGACCCCCGCCCCGGGCGGCCCGGGTCGCTGGCCCCCGGCAAGCGCCGCTTCACTTCGCTGTGTCCGACGATGCTCCTGGAGGACGGCATACCGAGTTTCGTGGTCGGGGCACCGGGTGGCACCCAGATCGCCATGGGGGTGCTGCAGGTCATCCTGAACTCGGTCGACTTCGGAATGCCGGTACTGGACGCAGTCTCCGCTCCCCGGTTCTCGGCGACCAGCAACGCCATCGACGTGTGCAACCGGATCCCACGATCGGTGACCAGAGAACTCGAGGGCGACGGCTACGAGGTGGTCAGGTGGCCCAGTGGCTTCGAGTTCGCCCGGGTACATGCCATCGACATCACCCTCGATGGGCTGGTCGGCGCCGCCGATCCCGGTTCCGACGGGATGGCGCTCGCGCCTTAGGCCTTTCCATGACTGCAGAACTGACCTGGTAGCCGCAGGAGTCCCCAGTCAGGAACGGCTGGGACAGGTCAGGTCGAGGCCCTCACCCATCGCCGCGTTGAATCCGTCGCGGCCATGGGTGAACAGCGCCACGAACCACGAGGCCACGTCCTCCTCGGTCACGCCTGCCAGCAGGCAGTCAGGGTCCTGGGGCACGCCGAGGGCGGTCATGTCGGCCCGCATCATGGCCAGCAGGTCGGTGCAGAATCCGACGGGCTGTACGAGCGCCAGGGCGTCGGGCACCTCCATCCCGCCGGCCTGCGACGCTGTCACCAGCGCCGTGGCCCGACCGACCCCCTCCACCTGCACCATCGTCACGATGACGCACTCGGCCTCCTCCACGGTCCAGTGGCGTCCGAGGATCGGGTGCAACGGATAGTTCGACATCCAGTTGGTGTAGAGGGCCATCTGCTGGTTGATCTTCGTCTCGTCGACGCCCTGGTCCATCAACTCGTCGGCACGGGCCTCGGCGGTCGCCCGATCCACGCCCTCCCGCTGCATGACCAACTGCACGAGCTCCTCCCTGACATCGTCGAGGACGGCGGTGGCGTCCACCGTGGTGGCCGCCACCGTCGGCGCAGGGGCCGAGGTGGGGGCGATCGTCGGCATCGACGGCTCCTCTGAGCCCGAACAGGAGGCCGCGGTCATAGAGGCGACAACCAGCAGAATGGCGGTGCGAGAGCGCATCGGCACAGTCTCACCGCCGATCGACCACCCTGAAACACTGACCGCCAACTTGAGGAGGCCGACCTGGGCGGGTTCGGCCCCCAGTCTGCTCCCCGGCCCAAGGTTGCTGGGCGCCCTCGTCACCCACATTCGGACTCCGGCTACCTTGGCCACCGTGGGTAGGAGTCGCCGGCGCCGGCCGAACTTGGTCGACGGGGAATGGCGCTGGTCGTTCGCCCGCCACCAGCCCATCCCTGACGCCCTGGAGCCCGACCGGACCTATCTGGACCGCTGGCGCTTCGACACGCCGGTCGGGTCGGTCTTTCTCCACGCAATCCGGTTGCCCGACCGCGACCCCGACCCGCACACCCATCCGTTCTCCTGGTCTCGCAGCCTCATCCTGAAGGGCGGCTACACCGAGGAACGCGGCCCGTTCGGCGAGCAGGTCCGCGACTTTCGGCCGGGTCGGATCAACCGCATCGACCACGACACCGTGCACCGCATCGTCCGCACCCGAGGCAATCGGCCCGTATGGACGCTGTTCGTCGCCGGACGACCCCACGGTCGCGGCTGGGGCTTCATCGTCGACGGCCACTACGTGGATCACAAGAAGTACCTGGCCGACAGGGTCGCCCGGTCCGAACCCACGGGAGCCTGATGAACCGCAGGAGCCTCGTCATCGACACAGATACGGCGTCGGACGACGCCGTGGCCCTCCTGCTCGCCGGCCGCGACCCTGGCGTCGACATCCGACTTGTCACGATCGTGGCCGGAAACGTCCCCGTTGACTACGGAACTCGGAATGCCCTCGTCACCCTCGACCTCCTCGGCCTGTCCGATGTCCCCGTCTGTGTCGGCGCCACCCGGCCCCTTGTCCGCCCGTTGGAAACGGCACAGATGGTCCACGGGGCCGACGGCATGGGCGGCGCCGACCTCCCCCCGCCGTCCCGGGGCCCGGACTCGGAGAACGCCGTCGCCGCGCTTTTGGACGTCACCGCCTCCGAGCCGGGCCAACATGCTCTCGTCACCCTTGGACCGCTCACCAACGTGGCCCAGGCCCTGGCCGAGGACCCGGATCTCCTCACCCGGTTCACCCACACCTACCTGATGGCCGGTTCGCCCGACGGCGTGGGCAACGTCAACCCGCTGGGCGAGTACAACGTGTGGGCCGACCCTGAGGCGGCCACCACCGTGTTCGATGCCCCCGGTCCGAAGACGATGATCGGGTGGAACATCAGCCGTACCCAGGCCGTCATGACGCCGCCTGAGACGGCGCGGCTCCGGGACTGCGGACCGCTCGGCGAGTTCGCCGTGGCCATCAACGCCGACGTGGAGAGGTTCTGCCTCCAGACGTCGGGCCTGGCCGGCATGGACCTGCCGGATCCCGTGGCCATGGCGGTCGCCCTGGACGACTCGATCATCCTGGAGTCGACCGTCGAGTGCCTCGTCATCGGGCTGGACGAGCCCACGCGGGGGGCAGTACTACCCGACCGTCGGGCCCACCCGGGGCCAGCCAAAGCCCGCGTGGTGTGGAGCGTGGACGAGGCCGCCTTCAAAGACCGGCTCTACGAGGCGTGCACCGGCAATCCGGCCGCCCCCCAAGAGTTCGGGGAAAGCTGAAGCTGGTCGACGTCCCGGGTTGGCTCCGGGCCGGGGACGAAGGACCGGATTCCGCCGATGGGTTCAAACCCGGTGCTGGACCAGGGCAGGTGGACCGCTGGTCACGACGGTCTCGGCCCGGCCCTCGTCGATGCGATCCGAGGGACCGATCGACCAGTCGTTGCCGACGCCGACCAGTGCCTCGCGGAGGAAGCCTGAGGGCATCGAAAACGCCTGCCGGCCGCGTCGACGCCGAGGACAGCAGCCCGTTTTTGCCCGGTGCTCACCTGTCGGCAGTCTGGACGAGACCGATCTCCGCGAGGGTCCGCTGCCAGAGTTCGTGCCTGGGATCGAGCACATCGAAATGCGTCCCCGTGTCGTCAAAGATCCCGGTCGAACCCTCTAGGTAGGCACTCTGGCCGATCGGTACCACCTGGTCATAGCGGCCGTGGACGGCAACGATGCGGTAGCCATCGAAGATCGGCTGAGCCACTCGGTAATGCTCGGGCACCTCGTCCGGTTCGCCCCCGAGGAGGCCCTCGACAGCGCTCCCTCCCATGTTGACCGCCGCGGCAGAACGGAGGTCGACCACGGCAGCTTGCGCAACCACCGTGTGAGGCCGAACGACCGGGTCCGCTCCCGGATCGCCCGGCCGCAGGAGGTGTCGACTCGCCGACCAGAGCGCCAGGTGACCGCCGGCTGAGTGGCCGATGACGGTCACGTCATCGAGGAGGAGGTCCTCTCCGAGACTCGCCAGGTGGTCCATGGCGACGGCGACATCCTCCAGGGTCCCCGGGTATCCACCGCCCGGGTCGCCCACTGCCCGGTAGTCGAAGTTCCAGGTCGCGACACCACGGTCTGTGGCATCGACGGCCAGCAGCGACATCAGGGTCTCATTGAAGCCCGACCGCCAGAAGCCCCCATGGATGAAGACGAGGACACCGAACGGGCCGGGGCCCGGAGGAATTCTGAGGTCGCCCACCTGCTGGGGTGCCGCCCCGTAGCGGACGCGAACCAGTCGGGCGGATGCGGCGGAGGTCGTCTCTGGGGCCGCCGAATCGGCCGTCGAGGTCGGCGACATCGTCGAGGTCGGTGGCATCGACGTGGTCGGTGGCATCGACGTGGTCGGTGGCATCGACGTGGTGTTGTCGGCGGCCATGGGAGCGGACGGCGAAGGCTCGGGCACCTCAACGGTCGTCGTGGTCGTCGTGGGCTCGGGGGGGAGAGAGGTTCCCACTGCGCTCGTCGACGGCGAAGTACTAGCGACGACCGGACCGGTGGTCTCCGGTGACGCGGATCCGCACGCCGGCGCGAGTAGGGCTAGCACTAGGGCCGCTCGATGGAGCACGACACCTCCCACCTCAGGGGACGACGGTCCCTCTGCATCGTGGAACCACCATAGGCAGGTCGGATGTCGGCACGCATATGGCCCACCAAGCTGGTGGAGTACAAGTGTCGTCCGTCGGGCTCTCTAGGGTCGGGCCATGGAACTCCTCGAGACCCTTCGAACGTGCTTTTCATGTCGGGACTTCACCGATGACCCGGTCACCGATGAACAACTCGTCCGCGTCCTGGAAGTAGCCCGATTTGCCCCGTCCGGCGGTAATCACCAGGGCTGGCATGTCGTCGTGGTCCGCGATCGGGAAACCCGCCAGGCACTGGGCGACCTGTGCCAACCGCCGCTTCGCCTCTACGCCGCGCAGGCGGCAGCCGGAGAGCAACCCTTCAACGCGGTCCACCCCTCTGAGGTCGATGCCGACCAGGCGCGGGCCACTCCCGTTGACGACTTCCCCCTCTTCGACCACCTGGGCGACGTCCCCGTGCTACTGGTCGTCAGCATCGACTTGACCACGGTGGCGGCCATGGACAAGGACCTCGATCGCGTGGGGCTGGCTGCGGGAGCCTCCGTCTACCCGTTCGTCTGGAACATCCTCCTCGCTGCCCGCTCCGAGGGCCTCGCAGGGGTGGTCACCAACGCGGTGGTCCCCGTCGAGAGCGAGGCGGCCGCGCTCCTTGGCCTACCGGAAACCCACGCAATCGCGGCGATGGTCCCGCTGGGCTTCCCTGAACGCCCGCTGACCCGGTTGACACGGAAACCGGTCGAACACTTCACGACGATCGACAGGTTCGACGGACGACCGCTGGCCTGAGATCCGGTGGCTCTTCCCGCCCAACTGGACCAATCGCGGGAACCGCTGCAGAACGTCGGCCAGAACAGTCGGAATACGATGCCGGCCTCATGCGTTGGGGAATCGTGGGCCACGGTGGAATTGCCCCGACATTCGTCGAGGCGGCCCGGGGGCTCGGCCACGACGTGGTCGCCGTCGCCGGCCGGGATGCCGAGCGGGCTTCGGCCTTCGCGCGGGATCACGCCATCGGGTGGTCAACCGACGACCTCCGTGACCTAGTGGGCCGGGTGGAGGCCGCCTACATCTGCACCCCCCACGACGGCCATCGAGACGCCTCGATAACCCTGCTGGAAGCCAACGTCCCCGTGCTGTGCGAGAAGCCGTTGGGCGTCAATGCCCATCAGGTCGAGCAGATGGTCGAGGCGTCCCGATCGTCGGGGACTCTCCTGATGGAGGCGATGTGGACACGACACCTCCCGGTCATGTTCGCCTGTGACGACTGGATCCGGCAGGGCCTCCTCGGGAACGTCCTGATGGTCGAAGCAGACTTCGGCTTCGTCGCGCCCTACGCACCCACCGGTCGACTCTGGTCGACCAACTCGGCGGGGGGAAGCCTCCTCGACGTCGGGATCTATCCGTTGACCATTGCTGACCTGGCCTTCAAACGCCTTCCGCTGTCGTTCGAAGCCGAGGCGGTGATGTCCCCCACCGGTGTCGACGCCCGCATCTCCGTGACCGCCAAGTATCCAAACGGTGGCTCGGCCATCCTCAGATCCGCCATCGATCTGGATCTCGGCCGAGACGCTTGCATCGTCGGGACCGAAGGACGGATCGAGATCCCTGACTTCTGGCAGGCCGAGAGGGCGACCCTCTTCTCCGCGGTCGGCGAGAAGGTCGACGAGGTGGAGCACCCCCATCGAATCAACGGCTTCGAGTACCAGATCACCGAGGTGGCCCGGTGCCTGGACGACGGAACGACCGAGAGCCCCGTGATCCCCCACACCCGGTCGGCTGCCCTGGCCGACCTGATGGACCAGATCCGTTCTCAGGTGGGCGTCGTGTACCCCGCCGACACCGAGGCCGTCGCGTGACAGGGACCCTCCCCACCCTCCCGACGGTGATCCAAGGCGCAACCCCGCTCTTCGGCTCGACGCTGGTCGCCGAGCCAAATCAACTCCTTGACGAGGTTCACGAGGCCGGCGTGACCGCGTTCGACTCCGGGCTGGTGTACGCCGACGAGGACGGCACCTGCGACGGGAGACTGGGCGCCTGGGTAGCCAGTCGCGGACTTCGCAACTCGGTCCTCCTGATCGGCAAGGGTTGCCATCCCGGCCCACCGGACTGGTCCGCCTCCCGGGTCAACCCCCAGGCTGTGGCCGCAGACATCGCTCTGACCCTCGACCGGATGGGCACCGACCGAATCGACCTCTGGCTGTTCCACCGGGACGATGCCGCCGTTCCAGTCGGGGAACTGGTCGATGCTGCACAACGCGAGGTGGCCGCCGGCCGAATCGACGCCTGGGGGGTCTCCAACTGGTCGACCGACCGCTTCCTAGCGGCCCGGGCAATAGCGGACGTCGCGCCTCCCATGGCGACCAGTCCCCAGTTCTCCCTCGTGGACCAACTCGACGCTCCGTGGCCCGGCGTCACGACCGTCTCCGGCCCCGACCACTTGGCGGACCGGAACCGCCTCGTCGCCGCAGACGTATCGGTCATCTGCTGGTCGCCCCTGGCCGGAGGGTTCCTGACCGCCACACACCAGCCTGGAACCGCCACCGATCCCGAGACGACCCGGTGCTACGACTCGGCTGGAAACCGGGGCCGACGGGACCGGTGCCTCCGTCTGGCCGAAACGAAGGGTTGCAGTCCGGAACAGGTTGCCATCGCCTACGTGGCGACGGCCCCGTTCCGGTCACACGTCGTCTGCGCGTCACGCGTTGGCGAGGAAGCGGCCGCCAACCTCGCAGCGACGGAGGTCGACCTAGACGATGGAGAACGACATTGGCTCGAGGAAGGCCCCTCCGCCGGTCAGCCACCGACTGGTCGACGAGACGCCGTCAGAGAGCCACCGTCACAGACCTGACTCGCCGACCTCGCGTTACGGGTCCAAGGTGCCCGGCTCGGTCGGCCTCCTCCAGGCCGATCCATCGGCATCGACCTCCACACCGCTGGTCCGGCGTCCCCAGAGGCACACCTTGGAGAGCCTCCCCCGGTCAGGACGGGTCGAAAGCGGCAAGGTAACTTTCGGGCATTCCGGCCGGGACGACGGGGAGGCCACGGGTGGAAGAGGCGACGGCCGACCGACAACGGGGGCCGAGGTTCGACTTCGACTTCCACGGCTCGCCGCTGGACACGATCTTCGACGACTACCGGACGATGCACGCCGAGTGTCCGGTGTCGTGGAGCGACCGCTACGACGGATTCTGGACACTGACCCGGTTCGAGGACATAAACGCGGCCGAGCACGACTGGGACACCTTCTCGGTGGGCCCGTCGATGATTCTTCCCCCGTTCGGCACCGACCGGCCGCTCATCCCACTCGACATCGACCCGCCCCGGCTCACCGCCTACCGACAGGTCCTGCTGCCCTTCTTCACCCCGAAGAAGATGGACGTCCTCATTCCCCGGACCCAAGAGATCGCCGCCGGCCTACTCGACGAGCTGGACGGGCAGGAGGTGGTCGACGTCGCCCAGTACTCCCGGATGCTCCCGGCCATGGTGTTCGGCGAGTACTGCGGCTTTCCCATGGAGGACGCCGCCCTCTTCGACCAGTGGGTCGACGACATCGTGTTCGCCCGCTCCGAGGACGAGGCGGTGGCCCGGGCGGCAGCCGACGACGTCTACGACTACTTCCGCGAGCTCATTGCCCTGCGGCGACGCCAGCCGGGTCCCGACGTCATTTCGGCCCTGCTGGCCGCCGATCACGCCGGCCGGCCACTGGACGACGAAGAGATGCTGGACATCTGCTACCTCCTCTTCGTGGCCGGCCTCGAGACCACAGCCGGCACCATCCGGGTCGGCCTGTGGCATCTGGCCCAGCACCCCGCCGACCTGGCTCGCCTGGCTGCCGACCCGTCGCTCGTGCCGGCGGCCACCGAGGAGTTCCTCCGGGCGCTCTCGCCGGTGCAGGCCATGGCCCGCACGCTCAAGCAGGACACCGAGATAGGCGGCGTGGAGATGCACGCCGGTGAACGGGTGGTGTTGGCCTTCGGGGCCGCCAACCGCGACCCAGAGATGTTCGAATGCCCCCACGAAGTCCGACTCGACCGCTCTCCAAACCCGCACGTGGCCTTCGGGGCCGGCGCCCACCGGTGCCTCGGCTCCAACCTGGCACGCCGCGAGGTGAACGTGGCCCTGCAATGCTTCGTCGACCGGTACCCACGATTCGAGTTGGCGTCACCCGCCCCGTGGCACGGCGTCGGCTCCCTCGAGCTCCGGGTCCATGCCGTCGGAGCATCCTCGTGAAGGCCGTCGAGCTCCAGGCGTTCGGGCAGCCGCTGGTGGTCGTCGACCGCCCGGCGCCCACCATCGGCGACGGCGAGCACCTGGTCGACGTCACGGCATGCGGCGTCTGCCACTCCGACCTCCACGTCGTCGACGGCCAGTGGAACAGCCCCCTACCGCTGGTACTCGGCCACGAGGTCACCGGCGACCACGCCGAACTGGGTCCGGTCATGGTCTACGCGCCGTGGGGTTGCCGAGCGTGCTGGACGTGCGAGACCGGGCACGAGATGGTCTGCCCGGATGCCGTCGAGGCCGGCGTCATCTCCGACGGCGGCTATGCCGAACAGATGCGGGTCCCCCACCGCGAGTACCTGCAGCCCCTCGGCGACCTCGACCCCGTCCGGGCGGCGCCCCTGGCGTGCGCAGGACTCACCGCGTTCCGGGCCACCCGCCAGACCCTCGAGGCACTGCGACGCCGCGGGCCGGTGGCCCGGGCGCTGGTCATCGGCGCCGGCGGGCTTGGCCAGTTCGGCATCCAATTCCTGAAGTTGCTGACCGATGCCGAGGTCACGGTGGCCGACCTTTCAGTCGACAAGCGGACCCGGGCCATCGAACTCGGAGCCGACCAGGCCGTGACCCCCGACGAACTTGACTGCCATTTCGACGCCATCGTCGACTTCGTGGGTGCCCAGCCCACTCTGGAGACGGCCGTCCAGCATGTGAACCGGCGTGGCATGGTGGTCGCTGTCGGCCTGTTCGGCGGCCGGGTCCCGTTTGGCATCGGTGCGGTACCCCACGAGGCTCAGTTCATGTCCAGCGTGTGGGGTACGGTCGCCGAACTAGGCGAGCTGATCGGCTTCGCCCACGATCATCCGCTCGACTTCACCGTCGAGACGGCGCCCCTTGAGGAGGCCGAGGCGGCCCACCAACGCCTGCGCTCTGGCGAGGCCAGTGGCCGCATGGTGCTCACCACCTGATCCGACAGACCAAAGAAGCCGAGGACGAACATGTCGAACGAGACCGCATCACCTGAGGAAGTCGCCGAGATCGCGTCGGCCATCTCCGAGCATGGGATCCACACCGTCGAGATGATGACGGTGGACACCTACGGGCATCCGCGCGGCAAGCGCGTCCCGGCCCAACGGTTCGTCGACACCGTCGCCACGGGTGGCGCCCACATCGCGGACGCCATCTACGTCATGGACATCCAGGGAGACATCGTCGACAGCCCGCTCATCAACATGGGCACCGGCTTCCTAGACATGCACATCACACCGGCGCTGTCCACCTTCCGGGTCATGCACCACCGTCCCGGCTACGCCACGGTGATGACCACGTCGGAGGACGACAAGCACCGCCCGCACCCAATGGACCCCCGCAACGTGCTGCAAGCCCAGCTCGACCGGGTCCGGGCTCTCGGCTACGACCCGATCGCCGCCACCGAGGTCGAGTGCTACCTCTGCCACGAGGACTGGACGCCCGCCCAGCCCAACATCCAGTACTCGTCGCTGGTGGACAACTTCGCCATGGAACGCTGCGTGGCCGACATGCGCAACGCCATGGTCGACCTGGACATCCCCGTCGAGTCCTCGAACCCCGAGTACGGACCCGGACAGTTGGAGATCAACTTCGCCTACGGCGACCCCATGGACGTGGCCGACAACACCATCCTGTTCAAGAACACCATCAAGGAGATCGCCCGCGAACACGGCCTGCGGGCAAGCTTCATGCCCCTGCCGTTCGCCGGCCAGTCGGGCAGCGGCATGCACGTCCATACCAGCCTGAACGTGGATGGCGTCAACAACTTCGGGCCGGGTGACGGCCACCTCCTCAATGACCCGTTCCGCCACTGGGTCGGCGGGCTCGTACACCACGCCCCGGCACTGGGCCTGATCGGCATCCCTACCGGCAACGGATACAGGCGAGTTCGGGCGTATTCGTTCTGCCCGACCCACGTGAACTGGGGGGGCGACAACCGCAGCGTCATGTGCCGGTGCACGGTGGGTCAGGGCGCGGCCGACAGGGTGGAGTTCCGCTTCGCCGGAGCGGACGCCAACCCGTACCTGATCCTGGGCGGCGTCCTGGCCGCCGGCGCCGACGGTCTGGAACGCGAGCTGGACCCCGGCGAGGAGGCCTCCGGCGACCAGTACGAAGACCCGGGCGACCACCCGGCGCTGCCGGCCACCTTCGCTGAGGGCGTGGCGGCCTTCACCGGCAGCGCTCTGGCCGACGCCCTGGGCGAGGAGTTCGGCATCAACTTCCTGGCCATGGTGAACAACGAGCTGGGACTGCACACCGAGCACGCCACCGGCGGCCCGGACGACGTATCTGATTGGGAGTTCCAGCGCTACGTCGAGTTCACCTGAACCGAAATGAAGACCTATCGCTGGTGCGCCGGGCGGGAATAGGTAGATGTCTTGAAGAACTGGGGTCTTCATGTCGCGTTGGGCTGAGAATCTGATGACTTCGCTCGATAGAAGAGCCGCCATGGTCGAGACCGATTTCGGATCGATTCAAGTCGCTAGAGAAGGCAACGGTCCCAGCGTGCTGAGCATCCATGGCTCGCCGGGCGGATTCGACCAGGGGCTGGTCTGGGCTCGACACCTGCGCAGCGGTGGCTGTCAAGTGATCGCTCCGTCACGGCCCGGGTACCTCCGGACGCCACTTGGTTCCGGGCGGAAACCGTCCGAGCAAGCTGACCTTTACGCATCGATGCTTGACGCCCTCCACATCGACAAGGTGACGATCCTCGGGATCTCATCAGGCGGCCCGTCTGCGGTCCATTTCGCAGCCCGACATCCAGAGAGGACCAGAGCCCTACTTCTTGACGCTGCCGTGCTGCTACCGATCTCCCCAGCGATCAACGCGATCGAGCGGGCGATCTTTGAGTCCGGTACAGGGGTCTGGCTCTCATGCCAGATTGCGAAGAGATGGCCGAGGCTGACGGCGGCGTCGATGGTTGGCGTCCTCTCGGCTGGTCTGAGCAAGGACCGCAAGCGGGGAGCGGTGGATTGGATCACGTCCGATCCGGCACGGCTTGACGGCGTCGTCGAGGTCTCCACCTCTCTCGCACCGAGGAGATTCCGAGAGCAAGGCCAAAGGAACGATGAGTCAAACGAAATCAACCTTGAACCGCTGCCCTTTACCGAGGTGACGGCGCCAACGCTTATCGCCCAAGGCAAGAACGACGCCTTTCCCCTCATGGACCACGCCACCAGTGCTTCCTGCAAGATGCCCGGTGCCGAGTTGATGCTGGTCGAAGAAGGCCATCACGGGTTGCCCTGGTGTCGACACATTGGCGCAGTCGCTCGGCGGCAACTTGAGCTCTCGCTCGCCTGAGCGATCGACGAGCTGGGCTGCCTGAGCTAGGAGGGCGCACCCGGGTCCAGAAGTCTCCTCCTCGCCGCCTGGAACTCCTCGTAATCAAGGACGTCGCCATAGAGAAGTTCGTTGAGTCGTTCCAGTTCGCGGGCAACTTCTTCATTCGGCGCCAGCCAGCCCTCTTCGAGGATGTCGGCATCGCAATCCCGGCAGAACCAGAACGGGTCGTTGTCTGACGGTATGCAGCCAAGGAGCCGAATCTCATCGCGGTCTAGCTGCTCGAAGAAATCGTCGCCTCCCACTGGCAGTCCCAGGACATAGATGCCGAACCGGCTACCGCCGCATGCCGGACACTTGTCGGGCGGCTGGGCCTCGACCTCTTCTTCCCACTCGTCTTCCAAGGCCTGTTCGTCAGTCGACATCCACAACCTCCTTGTTGATCGCCTCCACGAAGCCGTTGATTGCTTCGTCATCGTCGGGATCGAACGGTTGGGCGACCACCAGGACCATCTCGACCTGCCAGGTGTGCTCACACCCGCCGCAGGCAAAGAACGGGTTCCGGGCAATGACCCGACCCGAGTCGTCCCTCTCGTAGTCGAAGGTGAACGACGG
>JAZADN010000046.1:0-37361 GCA_036123585.1 Actinomycetota bacterium
CGACGTGGGCCCCGTGTTCGGTGGCTAGGGCGACCAACTTGTCCAAGGGGACGCCGGCCGCGCTGATGGCCAGGCCGGCCCGCACCATCGACACGGCCCCCTCGTCGAAGCGGGGTTCGGGTCCACCGACTAGGGGCGACAGGAGGCCGTTGTCGCACAGCAGCGACACGAGGCCCTCGGGGACACCGGCGGCGTCGGCCACCTCAGCCCGGCTGAGGCTGCGGTCCAACGCCTCGTCGGCTAGGCGGCGCAGGTCGGCGGCGGTGGACGAGGTGGAGGTCCCTCCTGAGGTTCCGAGTGCTCCGATCTGGGCGAGGGTGAAGCCGTCGGCGGCCAGTCGGCGGATCTCGGCCAGACGGTCGACGTGGGCCGGGGTGTAGACGGCCCGTCGACCTCGCCGTGTCGGAGGGTCGAGCAGGCCGAGACGCTGGTAATAGCGCACCGTGTCGATCGCCACGCCGGACTCGGCGGCCACCTGGTCCACGCTGAGGGAGGAGGCCTCGGGCGTCATGGCACAATTGTAGGAGTTATTACTCTGAGTGTCGATACTCCGATCAATCGGAAATGTACCGAACTCCCCGTTGTGAGGCTCCGGGTGCCACGATGGCGACATGGACGTCGAAGCTCCGGTCGACTACATCGCCCTGACCCGGGCCACCTACGACGCCCTCGGCTACTCCCCCTACCAATGGGCCGAGCGACCCGACCCGCCGCCGTGGGCCCGGATGACCACGCCGCTCGCTGAGGCCACGGTCGCCCTGGTGGGGTCGGGTGGTGCTTATCGACGCGGCCAGGTGGCCTTCCACTGGAGGGATGACACCGGGATCCGACTCATCCCCGCCGACCAACCGGCCACCGACATCCGGATCACCCACTTCGCCTACGACCTCGAGCCGGCCCGTGAGGACCCCAACATCGTCTTTCCCGTCGACCGCCTCCGAGAGCTGGTCACCGAAGGCGTGATCGGCGGCCTCGCCCCGACGGCGGTCGGATGCATGGGTGGCATCTACTCGGCGCGTCGCACCGAGGAGGAACTGGCGCCGGCCATCGTGGCCGAGGTGACGGCGATGGAAGTCGACCTGGTCCTGTTGGTGCCCGTCTGACCGGTCTGCCACCAGACCGTGGGTCTGGTTTCACGAGCACTGGAGGCGGCCGGCGTGCCGACACTGTGCCTCACCTCCGCCTACAGCATCACCGCGGCGGCCAACCCGCCTCGTGCCGCCTTCTCCGACCTTCCGCTGGGCAACACGGCCGGTCGCCCCCACGAGCCAGAGTTCCAGCGAGAACTGCTTCGCCGGGCCCTCGTGGCCGGAGTCGCCATCGATCGGCCGGGCACCATCGTCGACACCGGCATGCGGTGGGACGCCGACGGATCCTGGAAGCGTTGGGCCACCTCCACCGGTACGTCCCGATCCGCCGATTCGGAGGCCGACGATCGGCGCCAGCGCCTCGACTTCCCCCAGTACCAGGACGAGGCCGACCGCCTCGCCGCCGAATCCGCTTCCTGACGTCGCCCGCTCCCGGTACTTCGTCACCGCCCTCCAGAGAGATTTCCCGTGCCCGTCGCCGCTGACCTGCAGCCCCTGCTGGACCTGGTGGCGAGCGGGCGTGACCCCGAGGGACGGTTCGACCTCGAGACACGGCGTGACGGCTACCGGGCTCTCTGCACCACCGGCGGCGCTTCGGCCGCCGAAGTGGCCAGCGTCGTCGACTCGACGATCCCCGGACCTGTCTCCGACCTCCCCATCCGGACCTACCGGGCTGATGGGTTGGCTGCCCGGCCACCGGTAGTGCTCTACCTCCACGGTGGCGGCTGGACCCTCGGCGACCTGGAGGGCTACGACGAGCAGTGTCGAGCGGTGGCCGCCACCGTCGGCGCCGTGGTAGTGGCCCTCGAGTACCGACTGGCGCCCGAGCACCCATTCCCGGCCGCCGTGGACGACGCGTGGGCGGCACTTTGCTGGCTGGCCGACCACGCCGACGACCTGGATGTCGACGCCGAGCGCCTCGTGGTGGCCGGCGACAGTGCCGGCGGGAACCTCACTGCGGTGCTGGCACTCCTGGCCCGTGACCAGGGCGGTCCGGCCATCGCCCACCAGTTCATGGTGTATCCGGCCACCGACTTCGACTACGAGAGTGGGCGCTGGTCGTCGCTGGTGGAGAACGCGGAGGGATACCTCCTCGAGTTGGAGACCATGCGGTGGTTCGCAGAGAACTACTCGGGCGGTCGCGACCTCGACGGGGAATGGACCGCCTGTCCCATCAGGGCCATCGACCATGCTGGCCTTCCACCGGCCACCATCACCATCGCGGACTTCGACCCACTCCGCGACGAGGGCCTGGCCTATGCCGAGACGCTCCGTAAGGCAGGCACCCCGGTAGAGGTGCTTCGCCACGCCGAACAGGTTCACGGCTACTGGATCGTGGCGCCGGTCGTGCCCTCGTCAGGTGCGGCCCGGTCCGGCGACCTCGAGGCGCTGCGGGCGACGATCGCCGCCCTGCCAGTCGGCTAGTCGACGGCGGGCTCCGGTTCGGCGGCCACGCCGGCAGCCATCAGGGCGTCAATCTCGGCGTCGGTCCGCCCCAACTCGGCGAGGACCTCCCGCGTGTGCTGGCCGATTGTCGGCGCGGTCGACCGCGCGGCCCACGGGGTGCCCCGGAAGTCGACGGGGCTGGCCACCATGGTGGTCGTCGACACCTCGTCGGGCACTTCGATCAGGGCGCCGGAACCGTGGAAGGCCGGATCGGCGAGGAGGTCGTCGGGCTCATTGACCGGAGCCCAGAAGAAGTCAGGCTCGGTTGCGAAAGCCTCAGCCCACTCGTCCAGGGTTCGGGTGGCGAAGATCTCGTCGAGGATGCCGATCAGTTCTGGGGCGTTGGCGGCCCGTGGCCCGGGCCGGGAGAAGCGCTCGTCTTCAAGCCATTCGGGATGGCCTACCACGCTGGCCAGCGGCGGCCAGTGGCGCTCACCCTCCAGACCGACGATCCAGAAGCGACGGCCGCAGGCCGCCCGGTAGTTGTTCATGGCCGGGTTGCCCATGGTGGTCCGATCCCCGACAGCCATGGCTGAACCCCACATCAGCATCAGGTTCAGGTCGAAGCTGACCGTGTACACGCCTTGTCGCATGAGCGAGGTCTCGACCACCTGCCCGGCACCGGTCCGCTCGCGGGCAAACAGGGCCGCCGAAATGGCCGCAGCGGCTGACATGCCGGTCGGGTGGTCGCCCATGCCGCCCCGCTGAAACGGAGGATCGCCGCCGGGGGTGGTGAGGAGGGCAGCCACGCCGGACCGGGCCCAGTAGGCGCCCACGTCGTAGGCGGCCCGGTCGGCGTCCACGCCCTCAGAGCCATAGCCGGTCACCAGGCAGTAGACGAGGCGGGGGAAGCGCTCTGAGATGGTCGCCGGGTCGAGGCCGAGGCGCTCCAGGGCTCCGGTGCGGAGGTTGGAGATGAAAACGTCGGCGTCGGCCAGCAGCTCGGCCAGCACGGCGTGTCCCTCGTCCGTCGACAGGTCGAGGGCCACGCTTCGCTTCGAGCGGTTGTCCATTTCGAAGATCGGATTGCTGGGCAGGAGGTCGCCGAGGATCTTCTGGAACTGGCGACAGGGGTCACCCGACGGCGGTTCGACCTTGACGACGTCGGCTCCCCAGTCGGCGAGGATCCCCGCGGCGGCCGGGCCGGCGATCCACACGCCGAGCTCCACGACCTTCACGCCGGACATAGGACCCGTCGCCACGCCTTCGGCTTCCTCTGGCACGGTCCGTTCCCTCTCGTCGTCCACCGTCCGTGGTCCAGCAGTCCGAACCTAGGGCGCGGGTGGCGGACCGGTACCTTCGGGCGGTGATCCTCTTTGTCTGCACGGGCAACACCTGCCGGTCGGCAATGGCCGAAGCGATTATGCGGGCCCGTCTAGTCGAGGCGGGCTGGGATCCACGGAGGTCGGGCGTGGCGTCGGCCGGGGTCGAAGTCACCTCGGCCGGGGCACCGCCCAGTGGTGGCGCGGTCGAGGCGATGGCGGACCGGGGGATCGACCTGTCCCATCACCGGACGCGCCCCCTGGATGGCCAGCTGCTGGCTGATGCGGACCTGGCGGTGGCCATGACCCGTCGGCACGAGGCGACCATCGTTTCCCTGGGGCCGACGGCACGATCGCGCACCTTCCTGGCTGGTGAGGTGGTTCGACTCGCCAGCAGTGTCGGACCCCGGGGGAAGCGGCCCGTTGCCGATTGGGTCGGGGCGCTAGACGCAGCCCGGGCGGGACATTTCACCGCCGGGCGGGTGGCAGACGAGGTGGTCGACCCGTGGGGCGGCACCATCGAGGACTACCGCCGTTGCGCCGACCGCCTCGACGGGATCTCTACAACCATGGCTCGCCTCCTGACCGGAGCCTGATCCGGGTGCTGAGCCGCCCCGGAACCTGACGGACCGTCAGATTCGAGGGTGGGACGACTACCGTCACAACATGGACGTCGGACGGACTCCCGCCGAAGAGGCCTTCGCCGACGAGGTCCGCACCTGGCTCGAAGAGCACCTAGTGGGTGAGTTCGCCGACCTGCGCGGCCGGGGTGGCGTCGGTCAGGAGGACGTGGACCCGGAACGCCTGCTCGACTGGGAACGCGAACTGGCCTCCGGCGGCTGGCTGGGCCTCGACTACCCGTCCCACCTCGGCGGGCGGGACGCCTCCCTGTCCGAGCAGGTCGTCTTCCACCAGACCTACGTAGAGGCACGGGCGCCCGGCCGTATCCCCAACATCGGCCTGACCCTGCTCGGCCCCACCCTCGTGGCCTACGGGACCCCCGAGCAGCAGGAGCGCTTCGTCCCGCCGATCCTCGCCGGCGCCGAACACTGGTGCCAGGGCTACTCCGAGCCCAACGCCGGCTCCGACCTGGCCAACGTCTCCACCCGGGCTCGCCTTGACGGCGACCGCTGGCTGGTCACAGGCCAGAAGATATGGACGTCGCTGGCCCAGTTCGCCCAGTGGGCGTTCGTGGTGTGTCGCACGGACCCCGAGGCTGAACGACATCGCGGCCTCTCCTACCTGCTGGTCCCCATGGAGCAGCCGGGCATCGAGGTTCGACCCATTGTCCAGATCACCGGTGGGACCGAGTTCAACGAGGTGTTCTTCGACGACGCCGAGACCGACGCCGACCTCGTGGTCGGCGATGTCGGCGACGGCTGGGCGGTGGCCATGGGCACCCTCGGCTTCGAACGGGGCGCTTCGACCCTCGGCCAGCAGACCGGCTACTGCCAGGAACTCGACGCCCTTCTCGACCTGGCCCGTGCCAACGGATCCATCGATGACCCGGTGCTGCGCCAGGATCTCGTCCGGGCCTGGTCGGAACTCGAGGTGCTTCGCTACAACCAACTGCGCATGCTCACCGCGCTCGTGGCCGACGGCGTACCGGGACCTGAGATGTCGATCGGAAAGCTCTACTGGGCGTCGTGGCACCGTCGGCTCGGAGAGTTGGGCATGCGGGTCCGCGGGACCTCGGCCATGGTCGGCGTCGACCCCATCCCGCCGTTGGAGGACCCGCTCGGTGTGGACTACCGACTCGACGGCCTGCAGCGAACCTTTCTTTACAGCCGCTCCCACACCATCTACGGCGGCTCCAACCAGGTTCAGCGCAACGTGCTCGGTGAGCGTGTCCTCGGCCTGCCTCGGGAGCCCCGCTAGTCCCCGCCGGTCCGCCTCCCGTAACCTTTTCGACAGATCCCCGAATCCATCAGCGAGGAACCCACCGTGTCCGAGGCCTACATCGTCGACGCCATCCGCACGCCCACCGGCAAGAAGGGCGGCGGCCTCGCCGAGGTCCATCCCGCCGACCTCGGTGCCCACGTCATCGCCGAAGTGTTGGAGCGCAACGACGTCGATCCGCTGGCCGTCGACGACGTGGTCATGGGCTGCCTCGACAACCTTGGTCCGCAGGCCGGTGACATTGCTCGCACTGCATGGCTGGCCGCAGGCCTCCCTGAGGCTGTGCCCGGGACCACCGTGGACCGCCAGTGCGGGTCAGGCCAGCAGGCGGTCAGCTTCGCGGCGATGGGCGTAATGGCGGGTGTGCAGGACCTGGTGGTGGCCGGTGGGATGCAGAACATGAGCATGATCCCTATCGGCTTCGCCCTCGAGGCCGCCCACCCGCTCGGCCATGACGATCCGTTTACCGGGTCGACAGGATGGGTCAGTCGCTACGGCACCCAGGAGGTGTCGCAGTTCCGGGGTGCGGAACTGATCGCCGAGAAGTGGGACATCACCCGCGAGGAGATGGAGGTGTTCGCCTTCGAGAGCCACGAGCGGGCCGTTCGAGCCATCGACGAGGGGCGCTTCGAGCCGGAGGTCAGCGCTCTGGCTGGCGTCGAGATGGACGAGGGGCCCCGCCGCGGAGGGAGTCTTGAGAAGATGGCCCAGTTGGCGCCGCTGGTCGAAGGCGGCCGAATCACCGCCGCTCTGGCCAGTCAGGTCAGCGACGGGGCGGCCGCCCTGCTGGTTGCCTCTGAGCAGGCTGTCGCCGACCATGGCTTTACGCCGCGGGCCCGTATCCACCACATCAGCGTGCGGGGCGACGATCCGATCTACATGCTGACCGGCCCCATCGCTGCCACGGCCCACGCGCTCGAAAAGACAGGGATGTCGATCGACGACTTCGACCTGTTCGAGTGCAATGAGGCGTTCGCCCCGGTCCCCATGGCGTGGATGCGTGAGCACGACGTGCCCCACGAGAAGGTCAACGTGAACGGCGGCGCCATCGCCCTCGGCCACCCTTTGGGCTGCAGCGGGGCCAAGTTGATGACCACACTGCTGCACGAGCTGGAGCGCACCGGTGGTCGCTACGGACTGCAGACCATGTGCGAGGGCGGCGGCCAGGCCAACGTCACGATTCTGGAGAGGCTCTAGCGGATCGAGGATCCTCTGACGGGATTCACGAGCCGGGCTCGGACCCTCGGTCAGGCGACGTCGTCACCTCAGACGACGCGGTCGATCAAGCCCCAGTCGAGTGCCGTGGCGGCGTCGATGGTCGCACCGGTGAGGCACAGCCATGCGGTGCGCTGACGTCCTATCCGGCGGGGCACGCTGACCGTGCCCCCGGCACCCGGCAGCAGACCCATAGAGACCTCGGGGAGCCGGAAGGTGGCGTTACCGGTGGCCTCGATCCGACCAGCGAACGCTGCCAACTCCACGCCAGCGCCCACTGCTGGACCGTGGACCACCGCAGTCAGGCGATCGGCCAACCGGTCCAGCCAGGGCGCCGCGTTTGCCGAAGACCGCACCAGATGCGCAGTGGCCGGATCGTCGACCGTGCCGAACTCCGCAGGGTCGCCTCCGCAACAGAAGGCGGAGCCGGCTCCCTCCAGACGGATCTGGCGCCCGTCGGTCCTGCCATTCTCATCGACTGCGGCTAGGGCTCGTAGGGCGTCGACCAGCGCATCGCGCATCGTCGCCGACCAGGCGTTACGCAGGCGTGGCCGGTTCAGGGTGAGGACCACCTGGGAGTCGTCGCCATGGACCAGAACGGGTGGCGCTGGCTCCTCGGGGCGGACCCGGCGGCCCCGCCCGGCCAGCCACCGGGCGAACTCGGGGCCCGCCTGGAGGGTGCCGTAGGCGGTGCTCTCGACCAGCAGGCCGGCACCGGTCGACGGCCACGGGGCGTGGCGCAGAACCTGGCAGCAGGTCAAGGAGGCCAGCGGGTTGGCGGCCACTGCTTCGGTGATCGGCAGCGTCGCGTCGACGTCGTCGACCAGAACGTCGAAGCTCGGGGCGGTTCCCGCCGGGGCGATGCCCACCGAGATGGCCGGCAGGGCGGAGAGCGTGGCCTCTACTTCGTCGGGAAGTCGGTGGGCGTCATCCACGACGAGGACCGGAGCGTCTCGGAGTGCGCCGAACTCGAGGTCGAGGGTCGGCTGTGCGAGGAGTGCTTCGGCCTCATCGACGGACAGGATTCCCGCCCCGGGGCCGTCCGTCGTGGCTCCCGGGCTCATGTCGTCGAGCCGTCCCCAAGATGAGCGAGGTCAGCCCGGAGGACCCGGCGCAGCAGCTTGCCGGTGTCGCTGTAGGGGAGGGCATCGACGAATTCCACGTGGTCGGGTGTGCGGTTCGACCGCAAGAGCGAACGCACAGCGTCCTGGAGATCTTCCGCCGTGGGAGCGGCGCCCGGGGCCGGAACGACTGCGGCCACGATCCGCTCACCCCACTGGCGATCCGGGAGGCCTATGGCCGCGGCGTCGGCGACGTCTTCCCGGGCGACCAGCACCTCTTCGATCTCGCTGGGCGAGATGTTCTGACCACCCTTCACGATGACGTCGTCGATGCGGCCGGTGACGTGCAGGAAGCCGTCGGAGTCCAACCATCCTCCGTCGTGGGTGGGGAACCAACCATCCCCGGTGAGACGGGGTGCCAGGCCGCGGTATTCGCCGGAGACCTGTTCGCCTCTGACCCAGACCTCGCCGGGTTCCCCGACGGCCACCTCGTTCCCGTCACCGTCCCGGATCGAGACCTCGATGGTGGGGAGCGGCCGTCCGGCTGAGCCGAGGCGGGCCCGCACGCCGGGGTCGTCGCTGGCCAGTGCCTTCCGATGGTCCTCGGGACCGAGCAAGGCCACCGTGGAGCTGGTTTCGGTCAGGCCGTAGGCGTTGACGAACGCCGTGTGGGGAAGCATCTCGAGAGCCTGCTCGATGGTAGGGCGGGGCATCTTTCCGCCGCCATACGACAGCGACCGCAAGGTGGGCAGGCCCGACCCGTCGGGGCCTTCGGCATCGAGGTATTCCACGATCCGGGTGAGCATGGTGGGCACGACCATGGCGCTGGTCACCGCCTCGCAACGGACCATGTCCACCCATGCGGCGGCGTCGAAGGTGGGGAGTTGGACCACTCGGCGGCCGGCATAGAGGTTGGACAGGATGGCCGCCATACCGGCCACGTGGTACGGCGGGACACTGACTAGGGCGGCCTCCTCCTCCCCAGCGCCCATGAACTCCACCGACCCGAGCACGTAGGAGACGAGGTGCCGGTGTCTGAGTACGGCGGCCTTGGGCTCGCCGGTGGTTCCGCTGGTGAACAGCAGGATGGCTGCATCCTCGCCATCCATGTCCCAGTCCGGCTCCGGGGCTTTGCCCATAGCGTCCCCATCGGCCAACACGGCCAGTAGGTCGTGGCGGTCGATCGGCCCGGTGCCGTCGACGCCGTCGAGGCGGCCGGGGGCGTCGGGATCGAGCACGGTGATGGCCGGAGCGATACGGCCAGCCAGTGCGGCGAGTTCCTCGTCGGTCAGGCGGTAGTTCAGGGGGACGAACGGCAGATCCGCCCAGGCTGCGCCGAACAGGGCGATGGGTAAGGCTTCGGAGGACACGTCCGCCATGGCCACGTGCTCGACCCCGGCGTCACGGAACCGTCGGGACGCTGTCCCGGCGAGGTCGTAGAGACGCTGGTAGGTGAGCCCTCCGTCGCGGGGTCCGATAGCCACCCGTTCGCCGAAACCCCCGGCGGCCATCTCCAGGAGCATCATCAGGTTCATGGGCGTCGCCTCTCGCAGTTTCTGGTGCTCAGGCGGTGGTAGATCCCCGTGCGGTTCTCAGTCCGAAGCGGGGAGGGGCTTGGCCTCCTTGAGGCCCAGCAGGGCATCGCCCAGCGCCAGCGACCCCTCACCGGGCTTGGTGCACAGGATCTCGACGGTGTCCTCGTCGTCTACGTAGCGCTTGCCCATCTGGGTGCCGTCCGAGGCGTCGGGGGAGAGTTCGCCGTCGACCGACTCGCCACCGGCCGGCGACATGGGCACTCCTCCGCACCGCAGGTCGGCCTGGCCAGTCCCCTTGACGACGATGACCTCGCTGGCACAGGCGTTGCTAGTGAAGCGGGCTCCGGGCTTGAGGTCGACCATGGTGGCTCCTGGGATGTCTCGGTGGGCCACGGTCGGCCCGATCCCGCGAGCATCCCCCATGGGACAGGTCGCCGACCACCCGGCTGCCCGTCCGACTGCTGGCTAGCGTCGCCAGCCGTGATGGAACACTCGGGATCTGACCACTCCTGGCTGGCCGAGCTGCGAGCCGCGCTCGACAGGCCGCCGCCAGCGTCGGCTCCCGACCGGGCACTCGAACGGTGGGCCGCCTCCGGGGCGATGCCGCTCACCGGACCCGTCGACGGCCCGCCACGGATCGTGCCCCCCGGCGTGGTCACCGGCACCGACCTGCTAGCCGGGTGTTTGGCCGATCTCGGCGGTCCGATGCTGGACGGTCCGGCCCTGATGGGGGAACGGGCCGCGGCGGCGGGCCTGTGGCGACGGGGGGCCACGTCGGTGGGTGGCGACGCCCACCTGGTCGAAGCCATCGACGGGACGGTGTGCCTGAACCTGGCCCGACCTGAGGATCTGGACGCCCTTCCGGCTCTCGTCGGCGTCGACCTCGACCCCACAGACTGGCCGGCAGTGCAGCGGATCCTTGCGGCACGGAGTCGGGCCGACCTGGTTGAGGCTGCCGATCTGCTGGGCGTGCCACTCGGCGTGCCGGGAACCGCCCCGGCCCGTCCCGTCTCGGTCCAGGACGGTGGGCCGACCGGGGTGTCGGGCGACGTGCCGCTGGTCGTGGAGTTCGGCTCTTTGTGGGCGGCGCCGCTGTGCGGGGGACTCCTACGGACGGCGGGCTGCCGGGTGATCAAGGTCGAGTCCATTCGTCGTCCTGACGGAGCCCGCCAGGGGCCGGCGGCCTTCTTCGACCTTTTGAACGCGGGCAAGGAGTTCCTGGCGGTGGACCCGACCGACCCCGAGGAACTTCGGATGCTCCAACGCCTGGTCGACGGTTGCGACGTGTTGCTTGAGGCCAGTCGGCCGAGGGCCCTGCGCCAGTGGGGTCTCGACGCGGAGGAGGCCGTCGAACGGGGGACGGTGTGGATTTCGATCACTGGCTACGGCCGGACCGGGCCGCGGTCGAACGGCGTGGCCTTCGGCGACGATGCCGCGGTGTCGGGCGGCCTCTACCTCGGCGACCCGTCCGGCTTCGTGGCCGACGCGGTGGCCGACCCGGCCACCGGACTTCTGGCCGCGGTTCTTGGTCTCGCTGCGCTGGCCGATGGCCGCGGGGCACTGGTCGACCTGTCGCTCTCTGGGACGGCACGCTGGTTGGCGTCGACGCCCGGCCGTATGGCCGAGCCCGGGGCCGACCTGGCGGTGGCACCGCCGCGGCTTCGGGCCCCGGGTTCGGATTTTCAGGGTTTCTGACGGGGCATCAGATCCCTGACTCGGCCTACGATCTTCTTGTGACAGCGACCGAGGCGAGCACCAACGACCCCGACCTGCGCGCATCGGACGGGCGGGTGCCCGGACGACGTGGCCTTGCCACCCGGCAGCGCCTGCTCGGCGCCACCCGGACCCTGCTTGACACCGTCGCCTATCGAGATCTCAAGGTCGTCGACATCGCCCGTGAGGCAGGCACTTCACCGGCCACCTTCTACCAGTACTTCCCCGACGTGGAGTCGGCCATGCTCGCCCTGGCCGGCGACCTCGGTCAGGCCTGGCACGAGGACCTGACGAAGTTGGTCACCAACCGGGACTGGGCCGGCGACCCGGATGGGTCTGCCCACTGCGTGGCCGACGGAATGCTTGAGTTCTGGACCCGTCACAAGCCGGTGTTGCGGGTCCTGGACCTGGGTTCGATGGAGGGCGACTTCCGGTTCCGGGACATCAGGACCTTTCTCCTGGCCGGCGCCACGCAGGCCTTGACCGATCTGGCCACCTCCCGCGACTGCCCGGGTGACCCACAGGCCTCGGCCGGAGTGGTCGTCGGGATGCTGGCGCACGTGGCCAACCACCAGCACGGGCTGGAACGCTGGGGCGTGACCCACGAGCAGTTGGTTGACACGGTGGCCGGCATCATTCGCCGCTCCATCGTCGGCGGCGTCTGATCGACTCGGTCTGCCATAGCAAGGTCCTCCCGGAAGCGGTCCCGGTAGCCTCGCCGCCGTGACCTGCCGTGTTCGCTTCGCCCCGTCGCCCACCGGCTACCTGCACGTGGGTAGTGCCCGTACGGCACTGTTCAACTGGTTGCACGCCCGGTCCACCGGCGGTACCTACGTCCTGCGCATCGAAGACACCGACTCCGAGCGCAATCGCAGCGACCTGACCGACAGCCTGCTGGCCGAGCTCGAGTGGCTGGGTCTGGACTGGGATGAGGGGCCGTACTTCCAGTCGGAGCGTCGGGACCGACACCGCGAGGTCGTTGAGGACCTACTGGACCGTGGCCTCGCCTACATCTGCGACGCGGACAACCGCGAGGTCGACGGCACCTCGCTGGTGGACGGTCTGGCCGTCCGGTTCCGCATGCCGACCTCCCAGACGGTGGTCTTCGACGACGTGGTCCGGGGCGAGGTCTCGTTCGCCACCGACGATCTGGAGGACTTCGTCATCTGGCGGTCCAATGGGTCGCCCATGTTCCTGCTGGCCAATGCTGTCGATGACGCCGACATGGGCATCACGGACGCCATCCGCGGCGAGGACCTCCTGTCGGGCGTGCCCAAGGTGCTGCTCCTGATGGACGCCATTGGGGCGTCCCGGCCCACCTATGCCCACTTGCCTCTGCTGGTCAACGAGCAGCGAAAGAAGCTCTCCAAGCGCCGCGATGACGTATCGATCGGCGATTACCGGGCCCGCGGTTATCTACCCGAGGCCATGGTCAACTACCTGGCCCTGTTGGGCTGGGGTCCACCGGACGACGTGGAGATCCGTCCGCTCGACGAGGTCGTCGACCTGTTCCGGATCGCCGACGTGAACAAGGCGGCGGCTTTTTTCGACTTGAAGAAACTGGAGCATGTCAACGCCACCCACCTGCGGGCTCTGACTCACGACGACTTCCTGGAGCGGGTGGCCCCGTGGGTGGGTGAGGGAGCCCCGTGGCCGACCGGCCGGTTTGATCCGGCCCGCTTCTCGACCATGGTCGGCCTGATCCAGGAGAAGTTGCGGACCCTCGGAGACACGCCGCGGTTCGTGGACTTCCTATTCCTTGACGATCCGGTCGACGACCCGGAGTCGTGGGAGAAGGCCATGGTGAAGGGCGCCTCGGCCGTCGAGATTCTGGACGGAGCGGCCGATGCCCTGGACGACTGCCCGTGGGAGACCGAAGCGTTGATGGCAGCGGTGTCCGAGGTGGGGGAGGGGTTGGGCCTCAAACTCGGCAAGGCGCAGGCGCCAGTTCGCGTAGCGGTCACCGGCCGGACGGTCGGTCCTCCGCTGTTCGAGACCATGGCTGAGTGCATGGAACGCGACGAGGTACTGCGCCGCATCGCCCGTGCCCGCGCTCGCCTGTAGCCGCGTCCACACCGTTACGCTGTCCGAGCCCTCCGGGGCCCACCTTCGGGGGTGGTGTAATTGGCAACACAGCTGGTTCTGGTCCAGTCGTTGGGGGTTCGAGTCCTCCCCCCCGAGCGAGAGGCGGCACCGTGGCTTGTCGCCGGGCGCCGTCGAGACAGACCGTCGCTACACTTGGCCGCCGCTCCGGCGGCTCCGATTCACGGATCGGGCGTGTCGGCGGTGATTCAGGCCCCGTTCGTCTAGAGGCCTAGGACGCCAGATTCTCAATCTGGTAACACGGGTTCGAATCCCGTACGGGGTGCAAAGTGGCCGGCCCGATCGTGGGCCGGCCCTCTCGTTTCTAGGCGAAGGCCGTTTCGAATCGAGGGGGGTTCCATTTCGGCGAGGGCCCGGTGTTTCAGCTGTTGTAGACGTTTACCACCGTTCCGGCTCCTTCGCCGCCGACCACGACGAGGCGCAGCCGGCCCAAGGAGAGGTCCTTGGTCATGACGACCGGTTCTCCCTCCACGGCGAAGATCACCTTGGTTGACCAGCCGGCGTCGTGTGCCATCTCCTGGGCGTCGCGCCACGGCAGGCCGATCAGCAGTTCGGTGCGAATCCACGCTTCGCGTTCGGTGCCCGACTCGAACTCCTGGAGGGTCCCGTAGTCGGGGCTGCGCAGTCCGGAGTCCGAGCCGCATCCGGTCGCCGTGACGGCGGCCAGGGCGACGAGGACGGTAGCGAGGGTTGTTCTGATGGGCTTCATGCTGGCAGATCGTTGCTCCCGGCGGGCCTCAACTCGTTGAGGCCTACTTACCGTGAAAACTGCAACTCTCCGGCGGTCGCGCGAGAGGCGCTCCGGGGGAGGGTCTCGCTCAGGTCAGGTGCCGGAGGTGGCCGGTCTCGTTGGCGCTTCGGACGGTGCGGATACCCGACGACGATGCGGTGACCCGGGTGATACCGCAGTAGTCCGGCATCAAGGCGAAGGGGTCGTCGATGCCGAGAAGGACCTGCAGGTACACGCTAGTCACCATGCCGTGGCAGAACACGGCCGCTGTGGCGCCCCGATGGGTGGCAACGAGCTCGTCGAAGGCGGCCACTATTCGGTCCCTGAAGGTCTCGTAGCCGTCCGAGAACATGTTCATTGGGTTGTCCAGGAACTCCCGCACCACCTCATGCTCGGCGTCCAGTTCCTCGGCCGGCGTGTAGGAGCCACGCCGATGGTCGGATTCCACCAGATCAGCCCGCTGTATGACCTCCAGGCCAAGGCGCTCTGCCAACGGTCGGCTCGTCTCGATGGCCCGCCGCATGCTGCTTGTGACAACGGCGTCGACTGCCTCGCCGACCAGGAATTCAGCCGTAGCTGCGGCTTGACGATGACCCAGGTCGGACAGCGGTGGGTCAGCAGGAGCGTCCTCCCGGATCTCAGTCTCCGGGAGGGCGTGGCGGATGATTAGCAGCTCCACGGGCCCGGACCCTACGGGCAGGGTCTCGCACAGCGGACACCCGGTCACCACCCATGGGGAAGGTCGCGACTCAGCAGTGCCGACTTGCTGCCCTTTATCTGCAAGACCGCCGCACTGGGGACAGTTGGGACGCCGGGCAGGTCCGGAGAAGCGCAGGCAGTCCTACCTGAGGCCGCGTTCCTCAGCGATTCCCAGGACCCAGTCCTCGAGCCATGTCCCGACCACCTGTTGAGCGTTAGGTGCAGAACGTGGTTCATCCAATATGAACAGACCAGTACCGAACCCGGATGTGGCGTCGTACCAACGTTGGAGATTGGTAAGGGCTGCTGGTATGTCCTGAGCCTTGCCGATACAGCCGAACTCCGCATGCGCGACCTCAGGCACCTGATCCTCTTGGGCCCATTTGACGATGTTCTCGATGGCCTGGTCGAACATTCCTCCTTCCCCGTCGGTGTCGCAACCGAGTGCTGCGATGCCAGCTACGTCGTAGCCGCTGAGGTCGAAACGGAGATCACGCGTCTCGTCGTCGTGGGCTACCTGCCAGACCAACTTGCCCTGGAACTGGCCAAACAGCGGTCTGATCTCCTGCATGAACTCGTCTGCTGGATCAGGGCCGAAGTACTTGTCCGGTTCGCTGATTGGGGCGAGCCAATCGACCTTGTAGGTCTCAGCAGTCGAAGCCAGCGCTTCCATTACACCAAGCAGTTCCTGGGTGTAGGTCGCAACCAGGCCATCGTCTAGAGCGAATGGCTCCACTCCAGGTTTGATGGCGTAGTAGATCGGCTCCCCCGACAAGTAGACGCTGAGTCCAGCTGTCTTCATCTCGTGCACAAGGTTGCCGATGTGGCAGAGACTGGCGTCGAGTGTTGGATGACTGGTTCCGAAACTCGAGAACGGGTAGCGGACGCGGCCACCCTCATCGAACGGGATCTGAAAGGAGAGGCTGACGGCGTTCATTCCGAGAGCCTTGATGTCAGTCGCGTTTGATACCGACTGGTTGCCGGGCATCAGCTGGAAGGCCTTGATGCCGAGGAGGAAGTCTCGACTTGGCCTTCCATAACCACTCGGGTCTTCGGGCATGCAGGAGCCGCTATCTGAGGATTCACCACTGCCTCCAGAAGTGGTCGGGCCTTGGGCTCCCATGCAGTGTCCGAATTTTGCTCCTTCCTCCTGTGAGGGCCGTTCCCCCCGAGCCAGCTTCTCGAATACCGTCTGACCGACGGCTCCGATGATGCAGTCCCTCAGTTCAGGACTGGCGGAGGCAAACAGATTCGATGCCTGATCAGGCGTCTGGGACGCCGTGTCGCCCCCTCCGGGAGTAGTCGAGCCCTGGGCTCCCAGGCAAGGTCCGAACCTCTGACCCTCTTCTGGAGTCGGTTCGCGGCCGTTTACGAGCTCTCCAAGAACCTCCGGGCCGAGAGTCTGGAGGAAACAGGAGCGAAGACCATCGTTCGCTGTGGCAAACAGGTTGCCCTCGTCTTGGGATCCAGAAACAGTGGTTGTAGTCGTGGGCTCCGTTGTGGTGGCTGGTGCCGCCGTGGTGGTGGTCGGTGCCGTGGTGGTCGGTGCCGTGGTGGCTGGCGCCGCAGTTGTAGTTGGATCCAAGGTTGACGAAGGTGTGGCGGTTGTAGTTGATGTCGCAGTATCTGAACTACCGCCGCACCCCAAAACGACCAACAGGAACGTCAACGCAACTAGGCACTTCCTCATGGACGCAGTTTGTCACGCCGTTCGCGAGGGGGGTCGGGTCGACACCGCGAGTCCTAGGCGCAGACATGCGCGACTGGCTCCTCCACCCTCCACAAGCCGTCCGGAGTCACTTCTTCGAATCGACTGACCGAATCTTCTGGCTACTGGGCGTGACCTGTGTCCATACTGTGTCGGAACTGTTGACAGCTAACTCAGCCAAGGAGATTGATCATGTTGGGCGACAAAGTCGGTTCTATTTCGGGTCCCACCTCGATGAAGGCGATTGCGGCAGTGAATGGGAGCCCGACGTTCGAGACGACCGCTAGCGGATTGACCGGGACTCTCGCCGGAACCGACGTAACGAGCTTTGCTACCTACTCGGCGACGCTGAGGGCTGACGGCTCGTTCTACGGTGAGTGCCCTAACGCTGGCGTGGTGATGGCAGCAGATGGGGTAGCCACATTTCGGGCGACGGGTATCGGGTCCCCGACGGCTGATGGAGGCTTCTCGTTCAGGGGCGTCGTGTACTTCGAAACGGCCGCCCCCTCGCTCTCTTCCCTCAATGGCATCGCAGTTGCCTATGAGTGGGATGTGGAAGCCAACGGCGACGCTTCCTGGGAACTCTGGGAGTGGAAGTAACAATTTGTAGCCCTCGGGGGCCTAGTTGGGGCTCAACACCGTCAACTGCTCCAGGGGGCTTCCCCATACCTCAGTTCGTCGCCCCTCCCCCCAGGGGGGCGACACCGGAGTCGTCCTGCAGGGAGAGGGACGTCAAACCATTCTCGAAGGACTGGGGTCCCTTGCCACATGCGGGAACTCGTTGCAGTCGAAGCGCGGTAGTGCCTGGACTCGGTTCACCAGGTCATCCGTGGTGACGTCGCGAGGTTCAACACTGAAGGAGAATCTGCAACCAGCCTCTTCCAGCAGCGCCTCAGTCTCGTTGGTAAAGGTACCTGCGCCTCCATACGGATAGCAGAACGTTCTCGGACTCAGATCTCCCACGATGGCGCCAAGGGCATCAAAGGAACCGTTTATCTCAACTTCTTGATCTGGTCCAGCAAGGCCGCTCATGACCGGATGGCTCACCGAATGGCTTCCGACGGTCATTCCCTCATTAACCAACTCCGTCAGTTGCGCTGGTGACATGTAGAAGTGGTCGTGAATCTCCTTCTCATCCGCGAAGTACTCCTCCATTAGATGGTCCAGCACTTCCGTTCGTAATGAACTTCTGAGGTAGTAGTTGACCGTTCTCTTGACGAAGTCGACGCCCTCCTCGTTGTCCTGCTTCACGTACGTGGTGTTCTTGAACTCCTCCACATGTCTCGGCACCAAGTACTCCGGTCGAACGAGCGCACCAAGTGCGGCAGCGATTTCCCGCCCTCCGTATCGGCCAAGAAGGAGGTGGACTCGATGGACGTCCAGGATGCGCCCCTCTGTCAGCGGCGCGGTCGGCACATAGAAGATCCCCCATAGATCGTTCTTGCTTAAGACGGGCAGTACGTGGTCGTAGTGGTCGACAAAGCCATCGTCAAACGTCAGGACCACTCCGGGCATCGACCTGCCCTCTGAGAGACATGCCATGAACTCGGCTTTGGATACAAAGCCGTACCGGTTGCCGAAGAACTCCAGTTGTTTGCTGAAATCGGTGAGGTCAAGGAATCGGAAATACGGAAACTCTGGGTCAGCATTCCGCACATAGTGATACATGACGGCCTTCAAGATTCTTCTTCCTCGCCCTGAAGTCCTTGATTTCTGATAAGCGGCAATTGAGACCAGCGAGTCTGCTTCTCTTCAAGGTATCGGTCGATCAGACCGTCCTGGAAGTTCTTGTAGAGAGCAACGACAGACTCTTCGGTGAAATCCTTTGACGTGTAGTACCGCGACTCTGACGGCACAGAGGGTTGCGCAAGCGGCTTGAGTGCCTCAAAACGAACAATGATCTTCTCCATCACTTCTGTCATCTTGATGATTAGACGATTCCCAATGCTCGACGGAGTATCCCCGCGAACCACTTCTGCCCGAATCTGGTGGATGATCTCACCGGTATCGATCCCAGAGTCGATGAACATGAACGTCGCACCCACGTACTCGGGTTCGTTGTTGACAAGCGGCCAGTAGTTCGTGCCACTCCCTCGGTAATAGGGGGAGAGACCAAGATGCACATTGACGAATTGGCGCGGAAAGGAAGAGAGCAGTGGTTCTCGGATGATCGAACACCCGTAGGAGATAACCAGATCCGGTTCGAGCGCGACGATCTCGTCGCGGTAGACGGCGCTGTTGATCTCCCCCCGCACCAACTCGACGGGATTCGAGAGGTCCGGCGTCAATTGGATGGCGGTTTGGAAAGCTTCTCTCTCTGCCGTCTCACGGTCTGCCAGATGTTGCATCCTTAACCGCTGACTACCGCCACTCAAGCTGACCTGGGACCGAAGGTCGTTCTGCTGATCTTCGCAGTAACTTCGCACCACCAATATTCCCGGAGATGCCGCCAGCGTCTTCCGGAAGTACTCATGCCTCAATTCCGACCCGGTCAGAATGACGATGCGCTTCATGTCGTCAACCTTCAGCCCCACCTGGACGCGCTGCACATGTCCAGTTTGTCACCCCTCCCCCGAGGGGGGGTGGGGTCAGGTACGAACCCCTAGGTGTAGATACGCGAAACGGTGACCTGTTTCGGCGGTTTGGCTGGAATCTCACGCACTCGCCGGGATGATCCCCCAGCGAATCCGCGCCCAGTAGCGCTCGTGGAAGAAATAGAGCACCAACTTCGTGATGACCTCAAACCCACCGATCGAAATCGCTGTCCCCAGATTGCCGGTGAAGATGAGGCCGAGCACCATGGTGTCCGCGCTCGCCAACACCCTCCATGTCGCCGTCTTGGTAGCCGAGCGCCGCCGACCGTCTCGATAATGACCTTCCTCGTCCAGGGTGCGGTTCCATTGCAATCGCGACCAGAGTCGCTCATGCAGGTAGTAGAGCGTCATCTTGGTTGCTACTTCGGTTAACGCAATCCAGGCAGCAGTTCTCAATTTGTCAGTGCCGCGTGCCTCCTCAAGGCCGAAGAACGGACCGAGAAAACTAAGGATGACAAAGGACAGGATCAGGGTGTCGAGCGTTCCCACCACCCGCCACGAGATCGCCTTGACGATCGAGCGCGCCGGTTGAATCTCCGGCGGGTTCGGGGGATCGAGCCGCGGGTCTTCAGGACCGAAGATTGGGGTTTCGGGGTGCTCTCTCATTGCGGTCTGAGTCTGTCATGCCTCCCCACAAGGACGGTAGGGGCGACCCCGGAACCGACGAATGCCATGGGGCGGCTGCCGCCACGCGCCGACCCACGGCAACCAATCCCTCCCGTCTCGTCGGGATGGGCGGATTTGAACCGCCGACCCCCTGCTCCCAAAGCAGGTGCGCTGCCAGGCTGCGCCACATCCCGGATCGGCGGCCAGTGTACGAGTGGGTTCCCGACGGACAGCCACGAAAGCACCGTCTTAGCGATAGGCGTGGACGATGCAGCCGATGTCACATGCCAGAGCAGTCTTGCCGTTTCCAACAGAGGACCGAAGGGCCTCGTGGCCCCGGCGATGCCAGCTACCCGCTCCTTGCGCGATCCTCTGGTAGCCACGGCTGCCGCACGGAGGGATTCACGCAATGAGCGAGCCGATCTATGACGCCCGCACCTTCTGGGAACTGGTCGAACGCCGAGTGACCGACAGCCCGGATCGCACCTTCCTCATCGATCCCGGCGACGGGGACGGATCACCCGAGCGGTCGGTCACCTTCGCCGAGGCCAGGGCATGGGCCGAGCGGGCAGCCGCCGGCTTTGCTGCGATGGGCGTTACCGAGGGCACGCCGGTCACCTGGGTGCTGCCCACCCGCATTGAGACGGTCGTGGCGTCGCTCGCCCTGTCCCGTCTCGGCGCCGTGCAGAACCCGATCATCCACATCTACCGCGATCGCGAAGTCGGCTTTTGCATTCGTCAGACCGGAGCCGAGATTGTGCTCACGCCGGGGGAATGGAGTGGCTTCGACTACCGGGACATGGTTGACCGGGTCACCGCGGATCTCGACGTTCCACCGACCGTCCTGGACGCCTACGGGTCGCTGCCCGAGGGCAACCCGGCCGACCTCCCCCCGGTGCCCGCCCCCGGGCCCGAGGGGGCTGAGCCGATCCGCTGGACCTACGACCCCTCCCGCACCACCTCGGATCCCAAGGGCGTGATGCACACCGACGCCAGCCTCATGGCCGGCGGCGTCGGCCTGGCTAGAGCGCTCGACATGCAGCCTTCTGACGTGGGGTCCATCGCCTTTCCGTACGCTCACATCGGTGGCCCCGACTACCTGGTGTGCCTTCTAGCCAACGGCTTTCCCGCCGTGCTGGTCGAGAAGTTCGACCTGATGGCCGCCATCGAGGCCTACCGGCGCCACGGCGTGACCATGGCCGGTGGCAGCACCGTCTTCTACACCATGTTTCTGGGCGTCCAGCGCCAGATGCCGGGTGAGCCGATCATCCCCACCCTGCGACTGCTTTCAGGGGGAGGCGCGCCTAAGCCCCCAGAGGTGTTCTTCGAGGTGAAGGCAGAGATGGGCATCCCGGTGGCCCATGGCTACGGCATGACCGAGAGCCCGATGATCTGCCAGGGGTCACCAAACGACGCCGACGACCAACTGGCCCACACCGAGGGGCACCCGGTGCACGCAGCGGTGGTCACCATCTGCCGGCCTGACGGCAGCGAGTGCGACCGCGGGGAGGAGGGCGAGGTGCGGATCTCCGGCCCGCAGCTCTACACGGGCTACCGAGACGGGTCCGTGACCGCCGAGGCGTTGGACGACTCCGGCCGGTTCCGTAGCGGCGACCTGGCCGTCATGCGCGATGACGGACATGTCACACTGACCGGGCGCCTCAAGGACGTCATCATCCGCAAGGGCGAGAACATCGCGGCCAAGGAGATCGAGGACGTCCTGTACGTCCACCCGTCGGTCGGGGCCGTGGCCGTCATCGGTCTTCCCGATGCCGAGCGGGGCGAACGGGTCTGCGCGGTAGTCGAGACGGCCGAAGGTGCCGAGCCGCTGGCCTTCGACGAGATGGTCGAAGCCTGCGTGGAGGCCGGGCTGATGCTCCAGAAGGTTCCCGAGCAACTGGTGGCCTACGACGGGCCATTGCCCCGCAACGCCACTCTGAAGATCCTCAAGTACGAGTTGAAGGACGAGTTGGCCCCGATTCCCTGGCCATAGGTTTCTCGATCGGCCGGGCAGGACAGCGCAGGGTTAGCTGCCGGTGAAGTTCCCGGCCCGACGCTCCCGGAAGGCGGCCAACCCCTCGGCAGCGTCCGTGCTCGATGCCAGTTCCGCCTGGGTGGGTCCGAGGGCCGCCACGCAGGCCTCCTCGCCGTCGCGCACGTAGCGGGCCGACGATGCCTTGGTGGCCTGGACGGCCAGCGGGGCGTTCATGCAAATCACTTCAGCGATCTCGATGGCCCGGTCCAACTGGGTTCCGGCGGGCACGACTTCCTGGACGAGGCCTATCCGGTGCGCTTCGGCGGCGTCGAACTCGTCGGAGGTCAGCAGGTGGTACATGGCGTTGCCCCAGCCACCCCGGTCCACGAAACGCATCGTCGCGCCGCCCGCCGCGTGGATGCCCCGCATCGGCTCCAACTGCGAGAACCGGCAGTCGTCGGAAGCCACCACGATGTCGCCGGCCAGCATCAACTCGATGCCGAGCGTGAACGTCACGCCCTGCACCGCGGTCACGATCGGCTTGCGACAGCGACGCCCCAAAGCCATCGGATCAACCCGTTCGCCGATCGTCGACCGGCGCCCCTCCTTCATCCCGCCATGGAATTTCGGCAGGTCGAGTCCGGCGGTGAAGTGGTCGCCATGACCGAATAGCACGCCGCACCACAGCTCTTCTTCAGCGTCGAGCCGTTCGTACGCCTCCACTAGCTGGCGTGCCATCTGCGGCGTGTAGCCGTTCATCTTGGCGGGCCGGTCGAGGCCGATCAGGAGGATGTGTCCCCGGACCTCCGTGGTTACGCCGCCGTCGACGGGATCGTTCTCGGCCATGGGGTCCTCCCGGATTCGTCAGCGTTGCTCCCTCGGGTCGGGAGTCTTGACGATGGAAGGGGCGTGAGCCCGATCCGGCGTGGGATCAGGCCGCGGCCCGGACCGCCTCACGTTCCAGCAGGCGCTCTTTGATGGGGAGGCCGAAGGCGTAACCGCCGAGGCTCCCGTCGGTTCGCAGGACCCGGTGGCACGGGACCAGCACCGGGATGGGGTTCGCTCCCAGGGCGGCGCCGACGGCCCGCACGGCGTTGGGGCGGTGGACCGTCTTCGCCAGGTCGGCGTAGGTACGCGTCGTGCCCGGCGGGATCGCCAGGCAGGCCTCCCAGACGGCGACCTGGAACGGGGTGCCGCCCCTCAGGTCGAAGTTGAGGCCGCTGCGGTCCCCGGTGTTGAAGGAGTGCTCGATGGTGTCGAACAGGTCGTCGGGCATCGAGTCGGTATGCGCTGCCCCGCGCCCGGTGCGGTCGTGGTGCTCTTCGCGGAACCGAGCGAAGGTAGTCAGGTTCGCGAACGCCGCCCCTGAAATGCCGACCTCGTTGTAGGCCACCCAGAGGCCTCCGACCGGTCCGGCGATCTTCGCGATCTGGTCGATGGGCTTGCCGTCGACCTCCTCCTCGGTGCCGCTCATGCAAGTCCCCCTTCACGGGTTGTGGTTCGTGGTGTCCACACTCTCGCGCAAAATGATGTGACGTGCATCACATCGGGGCCGAGTTTCCGGAAGATTCTTAGCGGGCGGTGACCGGCGTTGGGACCGCCCGGTCGGGCCGTCGATCAGTCGGTCTCGAGGCCGGTGCGGACGATTACCAGCGGGCAGGGGCTGTGGTGGGAGATGGCCTGGCTGACCGACCCGAGTCGCAGCCCGGCGAATCCGCCACGGCCACGGTTGCCAACGACCAGCATCGCGGCGCCCTCGGCCGCGGCCATCAGGGTGTCGGCCGGGCGGCCCTTCTTCAGCACCCGTGTGATCTCGACGTCAGCGCCGTGAGGGGAAGCGGCGATCGCCGAGTCGATCACCTCGCTCTGCATCTTCTCGACCTCGGCGGCCAAGTCGAACGAATCCAGCGGTACGTAGCCGAGGTCCGGCGCGGCCGGCACGTAGGTAGGGGAGTAGCAGGTGACGACCTCTACCACGGCGCTGCGATGGCGTGCCTCCTCGATGGCCCAGATGAGGGCTTCGCGCGCATAGCCGGATCCCTCGACCCCCACGACGATTCGCCGGTCGGCTCCGTCGCTCATGTGGACCCTCCCATCCGCTGTCTCTCGGAGATCCTAGAGGAGGTGTCCGGAAGCGTGTCGGCGAGAGGTGCCCGGGTCGGGCTGATTCTCAGGAAAGGGCGTCCTCGACCTTGGCCAGCGCCTTCTCTTCCGGCGTGTTCAGGGCGAACGCCAACTCGGAGACGAGCACGTTGAGGGCCTTGGTGTAGAGCGTCTTCTCACCGGCCGACAGGCCCTTGGCCTGGTCGCGCAGAGCGAGGTTCCGAACCACCTCGGCGACCTGATAGACGTCGCCGCTCTTCAACTTCTCCTGATGGTTCTTGAAGCGCCGCGACCAGTTGGCCGGCTCGCGGATGTCGCGCTTCTGGAGCACTTCGAACAGATCGCCTACGTCCGACTTGTCGATCGGCCAGCGCATGCCAACCTCCTCGACGTTGTCGACCGGCACCGACAGGGTGAGCTCGCCGTGGGCCATCTCGAGGACCAGGTATTCGGCCGTCGTCCCGAAGGCCTTCTTCTTCTCCTTCTTGACGATCACCGCCGCACCGTGGTGCGGGTAGACGACCTTGTCGCCGGGCTTGAACATCGAGGGGGGCCTCCGGAGGCGTTTCGGGGAGAGTTCAGGATACCGGCGGTCCCCCCGTCTCTGCGGGGTGACCGCGGTGGGCGCTCGTTTAGCCGGCGAGACGGACCCGGGCGGCCCGGCTGCGTTCCAGAAGGTGCTCGGGCACGCCGAAGGCATTGCCGGCCCCGTCGCCACTGGCCGCAACGTCATCGGAGTCGTCGGCCGACTCGTCGGGGGCCTCAGCGGCTCTGCGCTCGGCCTCGGCCCGGTCCGCCTGGAAGGCGTTCCAGTCGGCTTCGTGGCAGACCTGCTGGTGGCCGACCTGTCCCAGACGGACGCCGTTCTCGAAGTCGACCCAGTAGCGGTACCAGGTCACGCCGTTGGCAACCCTGACCTTGCCTACCGTGCCCTCGGGGACACCCGGAAGGTCGACGGTGGCGACCACCTTCTTGTAACGCTTGATGGGCAGGGTGCGATCGATCGTCTTCGGCATGGGCGGTCCCTGTTTCCAGTGGGTGGAGGTCTCGGGTCGTCGGAATCTACCGGCCGCCGACTCGCCCGGCGGTCACTGCATCGACCACGTGGGTTGCCACCTGATCGACAGGTACGTCGGTCCGCTCGCCATCTGCCCGGGTCGTGACCTCGAGGGCTCCCGATTCCAGGCCACGGGGTCCGATGGTGACCCGGAGCGGAATGCCGACCAGTTCGGCGTCGGCGAACTTCACGCCCGGGCGTCCGTCCCGGTCGTCGAGCAGCACGTCCACGCCGGCAGCTCGGAGTTCGTCGTACAAGGTCTCAGCGACGGCCATCGATTCGTCGTGGTCGACCTTGACCACGGTCAGGACCACCTCGTATGGGGCGATGGCCATGGGCCATATCAGGCCGTTCTCATCGTGGTGGGTCTCGGCCACCGTCGCCATGGCGCGGCCCACACCGATGCCGTACGAGCCCATCGTCGGGACCTGGCTGTTGCCCTCAGCATCCAGCACGGACACACCCATGGCCTCGGCGTATCGACGGCCCAGCTTGAAGATGTGTCCCGCTTCGATGCAGCGGGCCACCCGCAGGGCCTCGCCGCACGAGGCGCACGCCTCGCCGTCGAGGATTCCCCGCACGTCCACCCAGTGGTCCACGGCCACGTCCCGCTCCACGTCCACGCCCTCGAGGTGGACGTCGTCGACGTTGGCGCCGGTGGTCATGCCGGAGCGGCCCCGGAGCGCCTCGTCGGCGTAGACGGGCAGATCGGTGACGTCCACCGCGCCGAGGCTGCCCGGCGAGGCGCCGAGGGAGGCCCGGATCTCGTCGGCCTCGGCGGGGACGACCTCCCGGGCACCGGTGGCGTCGGTGAACTTCTGCTCTAGGAACGGATGGTCGCCACGAAGCAGGACCAGGGTGAGCTCACCGTCGACCTTGTAGACGAGGGTCTTGATCTGGTGGACCGGTGGGTGGCCGAGGTCGGCCAGCGCGGCGATGGTCCGCACTCCCGGTGTGTCGAACGGCTCCGGGGTGTTGCCCGACGGTCGGTTCTCCACCGGTTGGAGGGCCGCGGTGGCCCGTTCCACGTTGGCCGCGTAGCCGCATTTGCCGCACAGGGCCACGTCGTCCTCGCCGGCGTCGGACTCCACCATGAACTCCACCGAGGCACTGCCGCCCATGGCACCCGACGACGCCTCCACGGGCAGGGCGTCGAGGTCGAGGCGACGAAAGATCCGCTGGTAGGCCTCGTGGTGGAGGTCGAACGACCGGTCCAGGCCCTCGTCGTCGAGGTCGAACGAGTACGAGTCCTTCATGGCGAACTCGCGGACCCGAAGTAGGCCCGACTTGGGGCGGGGTTCGTCGCGGAACTTCCACTGGATCTGGTACCAGAGCTGCGGGAGGTCCCGATAGGAGGCCAGTTCCAGCGACAGGGTGGCGAACACCTCCTCGTGGGTCATGCCGAGGGCGAACTCCCCGCCCTTACGGTCGGTGAGGCGGAACATCTCGTCGCCCATCGACGCCCACCGGCCGGAGGCCTGCCAAACCGCCGCGGCGTGCATGGCGGGCAACAAGAACTCCTGGGCGCCAATGGCGTCCATCTCCTCGCGGATGACCTCGGCCACCTTCTGGTGGACCCGCCAGCCCAGCGGCAGCATCGAGTAGTGGCCTGACTGGAGCTGGCGCATGAAGCCACCGCGCACCAGCAGGCGGTGGCTGGCCGCCTCGGCCTCGGCGGGGGCGTCGCGCAGGGTGGGAATGAAGAGAGAGGACCAGCGCACCGATCGGGCTCCTGGGCGTGGGGGTAGGTCAGCCCACCCTACCGACGGCGCCTCCGCGGGGAGGGTTGCATTCCCAGACGGTGGACCTCCCGACTGAGGCGGCCTGAGGCCTCCGTGCCAGACTCCGGCCATGACAGACACCCTCGAAACCGTGACGGCCGACGGGACCCCCGCCGAGGTCCGGGCCGAGCTCGACGCCTGGCTGGAGCAGAACTGGGACCCGGAGATCACCGTCGCCGAATGGTGGCAGCGCCTCGCCGAAGGTCGCTGGGTCTCGCCGGCAATGCCCGTCGAGGCAGGTGGGCGCGGCTATGGCCGAGACCTGACCGCTGCTGTGTCGACCGGCCTCGCCGAGGCCAACGTGGTCGGCCCGCCCACCGGACTCGGCCTCATGCTGGCCGCACCGACCATCGCCGTACACGGCACCCCTGAACAGGTCGAGCGGTACGTGCCAGAGATCTTCGACGGCACCGTCGCCTGGTGCCAGCTTTTCTCCGAGCCGGGAGCGGGTTCTGACCTGGCCGGACTCCAGGCCAAGGCGGTTCGCGACGGCGACGAGTGGGTCGTCACCGGGCAGAAGGTGTGGACCTCGGGTGGGCACATGGCCCAGAGGGGGATGCTCATCGCCCGGACGGACGTCGATGCCCCCAAGCACCAGGGCATCACCTACTTCGCCATCGACATGGACCAGCCGGGCATCGAGGTCCGGCCGCTCCGCGAGATGACCGGCCAGGCGCTTTTCAACGAGGTGTTCCTCGACGAGGCTCGGGTGCCCCACGATGCCGTCATCGGCGGCCAGGGCGCCGGATGGGCGGTGGCCAACACCACGCTGGCCTTCGAGCGGGCCAGCCTGGGAGGTGGCGGGAAGCAGCCGGTGTCGGTGGCGCCGGGGCCGAAGGCCGGTCGGATGCAGAGCCGGGTCGGCGACTACACCGAACGGGCCAACCGCGGTCCCGAGGGCGAGGGTGGCCGCGGGATGGGCACGCCGGCCATGGTGGCCTTGGCGAAGCAGTGCGGCCGGGACGACGACCCGATAGTTCGCCAGGAGATCGTGAAGTTGCACGTACTCGGTGAGGTGAACCGCCTCAACATGCTGCGCGCCAAGGCCGGGGGCAGCCGCCACGGTGGCGAGGGCAACTTGGCCAAGTTGGCCATGAGCGAACTGGTGCGGCGCAGCCGTGACGTCGGCAACCTGATCATCGGGGCCGACGGGATGCTGGCTCCGAAGGACTGCGCCACTGGCGGCGTGGTCCAGGAGGTCACGACGTTCAGCCCGGCGCCCGCCATCTACGGCGGGACCGACCAGGTGCAGCGCAACATCATCGGCGAGCGGGTACTCGGCCTGCCCAAGGAACCGGGGCCGTCCAAGGACACCCCCTTCCGGGAGTTACTCCAGAACTAGGGGTCGGCTTTGCGTCCTGGGTGGTCTCAGGACAGCGTGCGGGCCAGATGCCCGGCGAGGGCGTACCGCACGGCGTCGGGCTCCTCCATCATCGGGGCGTGGCCCGACGTGGCCAGTTCGACCACCGTGGCGTGTTCGAGCACGTCGACGAGGGGTTGTGCGGCCCGACGAGGAGTCATCCGGTCGAGGCGCCCCAGAACCAGCGTGGCCGGGCAGACCAGAGCGTTGGCTGCGTCGCCGGCACCGTCGTAGGCAGCACACAGGGCCAGGTCGAGGCTGAGGACGCCATCCGGCGAGGTCTCGATGACCGCCCGACTGGTCCCCATCATCGACATGCCCGGCGTCGGGTTGAAGCCGAACTTCTGGTCGGGACCGTGCATCCAACCGGCCATCAGGTCGGCGGCGAGCGGGTCGTCGGCATCGGCCGCCGCTTGGAGGTCGGGATGGACCGGCATGGCCGCGCCGAGACCCATCAGAACCACCGAGGCCACAGAGTCGGCGTGACGGGCGGCCGCCTCGAGGGCGATGAACGCCCCCATGGAGTGGCCGATGAGGTGGGCTGGCCCGCCGAGTTCGTCGGCGACCGCGGCGATCCAGTCGGCCAGGTCGGCGATCGAGCCGAGGGCCGGGCCATCGCTGCCACCATGTCCGGGAAGGTCGACGGCCACGGCCCGGGCGTCGTGGTGGGCCAGCCAGCGGGTCTGCTGGGACCAGACGGTGCGGTCCATGCCCGCCCCGTGGACCAGCAGGACCAGAGGGAGATCGGCCGCTCCGTCCCGGTCGATGGCGACCGCGCCAGTCGCGGCGTGGACGGTGCGGCCGTCGATCTGGAAGCGCACGGCGGCCTCCTCCCGTTCCCTCAGGCCTTCTGTGAGGCCCGCAGGGCCCTGGACAGGTCGTCGCAGATGTCGTCCGGGTCCTCGAGGCCGACGGACAGGCGGACGAGTTCCTCGCTGATGCCCGCTGCGGCGAGGTCCTCATTGCTCATCTGCTGGTGGGTGGTCGAGCCGGGGTGTATGACCAGGGTCTTGGCGTCGCCCACGTTGGCCAGGTGCGACGCCAGGCCGACAGCCTCGATGAACCGCCTGCCGGCTTCCCGGCCGCCGTGGACGCCGAAACTGAGGATGGCGCCGGCGCCGTTCGGGTAGAGGCGGGCGGCCAACTCGTGGTCCGGGTGGCTGGGGTGCGACGGATGGCTGATCCACGACACGGCGTCGTGGGCATCAAGCATCTCGACGACCCGGTGGGTGTTCTCGACGTGTCGGGCCATGCGGAGTGGAAGGGTCTCCACCCCCTGGAGCAGGTAGAAGGCGTTGGCCGGACTCATGCAGCCGCCGAAGTCGCGCAGGCCCTCGGCCCGAGCCCGCATGGACAGCGCCGCGGTGCCGAACTCCTCGGTGAAAGTGATGCCGTGGTAGCCGTCGTAAGGCTCCGACAGCGTCGGAAACTTCCCGTCAGCTGCCCAGTCGAAGCGGCCGCCGTCGACCACCACGCCGCCGATGGCCACCCCGTGACCGCCAAGGAACTTGGTGACCGAGTGGATGACGATGTCGGCCCCGTGCTCGATGGGGCGCATCAGGTAAGGGGTGGCGAAGGTGGAGTCCACGGCAAGGGGAAGGCCATGGTCGTGGGCCACCGCGGCGATGGCGGCCACGTCGAGGACCTCGATGCCGGGGTTGCCGAGCGTCTCGGCGTACACCAGACGGGTCTCGGGCCGGATGGCCGCCGCGAAGGCGTCGGGGTCGCGGGGGTCGACGAACGTGGTGGTGATGCCGAACCTGGGCATGGTCAGGTTCAGCAGGTTGTGGGAACCGCCGTAGATGTTGCGGCTGGCCACCACGTGGTCGCCGGCGCTCAGGATGGTGGCCGCCGCCAGGTGCAGGGCGGCCTGACCGCTGGCCGTGCACACCGCTCCCACCCCGCCTTCCAGCGAGGCCAGGCGTTCCTCGAGTACGGCCACCGTCGGATTGGAGATACGGGTGTAGAGGTGGCCACTGACCTCGAGGTTGAACAGGCCGGCGGCATGGTCCACCGAGTCGAACACGTACGAAGTGGTCTGGTGGATGGGGACGGCCCGCGACCCCGTGGTCGGGTCGGGCCGCTGGCCGGCGTGCAGGGCACGAGTGTCAAAACGGTGGTGATCGGGCTCGACCATGGAACGGACCGTACGCCGACGGGACACCCGAGGTGAGATCGGGACGGCACTGCCGGACGCGTTCGGACTGCCGGCCCGTGCGTAGAGTGCGCGGCCATGCGCATCGGATTCATCGGCCTAGGCAACGTCGGCGGGAAACTGGCTGGCAGCCTGCTCCGCAACGGCTTCGACCTCGTGGTCCGCGACCTCGATGTGGCCGCGGCCCGACCCTTCCTGGACAGTGGTGCCTCGTGGGCCGACTCGCCGAGGGAGATGGCCGAGGCCTGCGACGTGGTGGTCACGTGCCTGCCGTCGCCCGCCGCCTGCTCTGCGGTCATGGAGTCCGACGACGGGGTCCTGGCGGGCCTCCGGGCCACCGACGACGGACGCCGCCGGATCTGGCTGGAGATGAGCACCACCGACGAGTCGGAAGTACGCCGCATTGGCGAACTGGTGGCCGCTGCCGGCGCCGAGCCGGTCGACTGCCCGGTGTCGGGTGGCTGCCACAGAGCGGCAACCGGCAACATCGCCATCTTCGCCGGCTGCGAGCGAGCCACCTTCGAACGAGTCCTGCCCGTGCTCACGACCATGGGGCGTCGCATCCTCCACACCGGGTCGCTGGGCTCGGCGTCGATCCTGAAGGTGGTCACCAACTACCTGGCCACCGCCAACCTGTTAACCCTGTCAGAGGCGCTGGTCACCTCGGCCGCTGCCGGTATGGACCTCAACACGACCTACGAGGCCATTCGCATCTCCTCGGGAAACTCATTCGTCCACGAGACGGAGAGCCAGGTGATCCTGAACGGCAGCCGGGACATCAACTTCACCATGGACTTGGTCGTGAAGGACATGACGCTGTTCTCCGACGTGGCCGCCCGGGCCGAGGTGCCCCTCGAGGTGGCGCCGCTGCTACTCGGCATCTTTGAGGACGGCCTGGAGCGGTACGGCCCACGGGAGTGGTCGCCGAACATCATCCGCCGCCTCGAAGAGCCGACCGGCCTGAACGTCCGGGCGCCCGGCTTCCCGGCAGAGATGGTCGACGACGAGCCCGAGGAACCCGGCTACGAAGTGGTGCCCCGCCGATGAGGGAGAAAGTGCGATGAGTGGAATTCCCGACACCATGACGGCGTTGGTGCTGCTGGGCAACGGCGGCCCTGAGATGCTGGAACTGCGTCACGACGTGCCGGTCCCCACGCCAGCCGACGACGAGGTGCTGGTGCGGGTACGGGCGTGCGCCATGAACAACACAGACGTGAACACCCGGGTCGGCTGGTACTCCAAGGCAGTCACCGGGGCCACCGACACCGGCGGGTTCGATGCGGAGGTGGATGGCGACGCTACGTGGGGTGGGAGCGGCCTTTCCTTCCCGCGCATCCAGGGCGCCGACCCATGCGGCAACGTGGTGGCGGTCGGCTCGGCGGTGGCCCCTGGCCTGATGGGCCTTCGGGTGCTCGCCGACGGCTGGATCCGCGACACCGCTGACCCGTCGGACCGGACGAAGGCCGGCTACCTGGGTTCAGAACGCGACGGCGGGTACGCCCAGTACTGCGCCATCCCAGCCCGCAACGTCTACGCGGTGGACCCCGATCCGGACGACCCGCTACCCCTGACCGACGCAGAACTGGCCTCGTTCCCGTGCTCGTGGACCACCGCCGAGCACATGCTGACCAGGTCGCATGTGGCTGCCACCGACACCGTGGTGGTGACCGGTGCCTCGGGGGGCGTCGGCACCGCGTTGGTCCAACTGGCCAGGGTGCGGGGCGCCAAGGTGGTGGCCGTGACCAGCGCCTCGAAGGCCCCAGACCTGCGGGCGCTGGGGGCCCATGCATGCGTGGACCGGGCGACCGATGACCTCGCAGGGGCGGTGGCCGACGCGGCGGCCGACCTGGGCGGAAGCGTCGACGTCCTAGCCGACGTAGTAGGGGGGCCGGACTTCGCTCCGCTTCTCGAAGTGGTCCGTCGAGGCGGGCGCTACACCACGGCAGGGGCGATCGCCGGTCCGATCGTGGACCTCGACCTGCGGACCCTGTACCTGAACGACCTGGAGCTCTATGGCTGCACCGTCTACGAGCCTCCGGTGTTCGAAGCCCTGCTGGGCCGTATCCAGCGTGGCGAGGTACGCCCGGTGGTGGCGGCCACGTGGCCGCTGGCCAACTTCCACGCAGCCCAGGAGGCGTTCACCTCCAAAGCCCACGTGGGGGCGATGGTCGTCGAGATCCCCTAGGCGGCCTTCATTTGGGGGGCGGCTCGTCGGCGTGGAGTTCGGCGTAGAAGTCCAGGTTGTCCCGGAGGAGGTCGAAGCAGTCCATGTCGGTGGGCGGCAGTTCACCCTCGTAGACGCCCTCCGGCTCGGTCCGCGCTCCCCACTTGAGGGCGATCGACCCCCAAGTGACGCCGCCGCCGAACGCGGTGAGTACCACCGTGTCGCCGGCCGAGACCCGACCGGCTTCCAGAGCGTCGTTGATGGCCATGGGAATCGACGCCGCTGCCGTGTTGCCGAGGCCGTCGATATTGACGAACACCCGGTCGCCCTCGATGCCCAGGCGGCGGCTGGCCGAGTCGATGATCCGGGCGTTGGCCTGGTGGGGGACCACCAGGTCGACGTCGTCGGCAGTCAGACCGGCGCGCTCCAGCACCCGGGCCGCCGAGGCCGAGATGCCCTGCACGGCGATCTTGAACACCGCCTGACCCTCGAAGTGGAGGCGGAACACCTCCGGGTCGTTGGTGTGCGACGGTTCGCCCTGCGAACCCATGGAGCGGATCAGCATCGTGCCGCCCTTGCCGCCGTCGGCGCCGAGGTCCACGGACAGCACGCCGTCGCCGGCGGTGGACGGCTCGAAGATCGCTGCTCCGGCGCCGTCTCCGAACAGGATGGCCGTTCCTCGATCCCGATAGTCCATGGCGTAGTGGAGCTTTTCGGCGCCGACCAGCAGAACCCGTTCGGCAAAGCCCGACTCGATCATGCCGGCCACCACCGAGGTTCCGTAGACGAACCCGGAGCAGGCAGCGTTGAGGTCGAAGGCGGCTGCGTTGGTGGCGCCGATCCGGTCCTGAACCATGGCGGCCACGCTGGGGCACAGCAACTCCGGCGTGCAGGTAGCGACCACCACGAGGTCGAGGTCGGTGGCATCCAGGCCTGCGCAGGCGAGGGCCCGGCGGGCAGCCAACTCGGCCATGTCGGTGGTCTCGACATGGGTGAGTTGGCGGTTGTGGATGCCGGTTCGTTCCACGATCCATTCGTCGCTGGTGTCCATGAGCCGTTCGAGGTCGGCGTTGGACAAAGAGATCGGGGGAACGCATTTCCCCCAGCCGATAATCGTGGCGCGGCGGGTCACGGTTGGCATTCCTACCACGGGGTGGTGACGAAGGGGCTTGAGCTCGCCATGGCCTCAGTACGCGACGGCCGGCCGACGGTGGTGGTGCCCGAGGGCACCAACCGGTTGGCCTGATCCCCACCTCCCTTTGTCGGGATCTTCGACGGCGGCCGCCGCCCGGGCACCCCGGTAGGTTCGGTGCCGTGTCCGTAGACCAGATGTCGCTGTTCACCGCGCTCCTATCCCTTCTGGCCGGGGCCATCGCTGTGGTCGGTGCACTGTTGCTGGCCACCCCAACGGGGCGCCATCGGCTGCGCACCCTGAGAACCGAGGCGGTGCGCCTGTCCTGGACCGTGGCAGTAGTGGCCACCGCCGGCAGTCTCTGGTTCTCGGAGGTCGGCGGCTTCGTGCCGTGCGAGTACTGCTGGTACCAGCGGATCCTCATGTACCCGCTTGTCGTGGTCCTCGGCGTCGCCACATGGGTCCGGGGAGCGGGTCCCGAAGGTCAGGGGGTCGGATTCCTGCGGTGGCAGGCCCTGCCGTTCTCTGTGGCCGGCCTGGTGCTCTCGGGCTACCACGTGCAGTTGCAATGGTTCCCAGAGCAGGGGTCCTCGTGCGACGTGAAAGCACCGTGCACCCAGCAGTGGGTCGACGAGTTCGGGTTCGTGTCCATTCCGGTCATGGCCTTCCTGGGCTTCGCTGCGGTCACGGTGCTAGTGCTGGCCGCCACCTTCCGCGAGGATGCGGACGTGGAACAGGAACGATGACCGCCGACTCGACGCCGCGAGCCGGCGGTCTGGGCCGGACCATCGTCCTGGTGATGGCCGGAGCCGTGGTGCTGGCCCTGGTGGCTGCCCTCACACTGGGCGGTGACGAGGAGATGGGTGATCCGGACGGCCTCGAGACCGGCCCGGTGTCCGTTTACGGCGGCGTCCTAGCCGACTTCATCGACTCGGCTAACGATGCGGCACTAGGCGAGATGGCTCCTTCCTTCGACGCCACGACCTTCGAGGGCACCACCGTCCAGGTCCGTCCCGGGGAGGGGACCGGCTACGTGATCGGATTCTTCGCCCATTGGTGCCCCCACTGCCAGGCCGAACTTCCGAAGCTTGTCGAGTGGATCGCCCGGGCCGGCCTTCCTGACAATGTCGAGGTGGTCGCCGTGTCGACAGGGGTCCGCCTGGACCGAGGCAACCCGCCGCAGGCCTGGTTCGAGGACGAGGGCTGGCTGGAGACGGTGGTCCGCGACGACGACCAGAGTTCGGTCGGGACGGCGTACGGCCTGCGAAGCTTTCCCTACTTCGTGGTCGTGGGGATCGACGGCCGGGTCCGGGGCCGAATCAGTGGCGGGCTGGCCCCGCAGCAATGGGAGTGGCTGCTCGACCAGGGGGGCCGCTCGGGCATCATCACCTCCGGCGCCGGCACCGCCTGAACCGATCTCCATGCAGGACCTCTGGGACGACTCAGCGTCGGGCGACGACCCGATCGCCGAGTGCGTGTACTGCACGCGCCTCATCGGTGTCGACCCGGCGCTCGTGCTCCACGGCGGTGGGAACTCGTCGGTCAAGGCGCCGGTGGTCGACGTCACGGGTCGAACGGTCGATGCCATCCACGTGAAGGGCTCCGGGTGGGACATGGCCACCATCGAGGCGTCCGGCCTCGCTCCGCTCCACCTGCAACGCCTGCTCGACCTGCTGGAGCTCGACCGGCTCAGTGACGCGGACATGATGCGGGAACTGGCCGCGGCAAAGGTCGATCCGAAGGCGCCCAATCCGTCCGTCGAATCGTTGCTCCACGCCTACCTGCCATACCGGGCCGTCCAACACAGCCACGCCGACGTAATCGTCCAACTCACGAATTTGGCCGATGGCGACGAGGTCGTCCGCAAGGTGTTCGGCAACGACGTGGTAGTGGTCCCCTACGTCATGCCGGGCTTCGACCTCGCCCGCCTAGTCCAGGAGGTGTGGCCCGGCCAGGCCCATGACGGGACGATCGGCATGGTGCTTCTCAACCACGGCCTGTTCACGTTCGGTGAGGACTCTGCCACTGCCTACCGGCGCCACGTCGACCTGATCGGTCGAGCTGAGGCGTGGCTGGATCGCGAGGCGCCGGTGGCCGCCGCCGATCCGCCGGCCCTGCCCGAGATCCTGCTGGAGGACCTGGCCGGGTTGCGGCGGGCCATATCGGATGCAGCGAGCGGACCGATGGTGGTGCGACGTCATGTGGACCCTGTGGTCCGCTCGTTCGTCGGCCGCGGCGACCTCGGGTCGCTGGCCTGCCGAGGCCCGCTGACCCCCGACCACGTGATCCGCACCAAGCGGGTGCCGATGGTCGGTCGTGACGCTTCCGCTCTCGACGATTACGTCACTGACTACCGGACCTACGTCGAGGAACATCGAGACCGGGTCCGGACCGAGATGGTCCCCATCGACCCGGCACCACGCATCGTGCTCGATCCCGAACTGGGCATGCTGGCCGCGGGTCGGACGGTGGCCGAGTCTTGCATCGCCGCCGACGTGTACCACCACACCATGCCGGTTCTGGAGCGAGCAGAGGACCACCTGGGTGGGTACGTGCCACTGGCGTCGGAGCACCTGTTCGACGTCGAGTACTGGGACCTCGAGCAGGCCAAGTTGGCGGCTTCGGGGCCGCGACCGGAGTTCGCCGGGATGGTGGCGGTGGTGACCGGTGCCGCCTCGGGCATCGGTCGGGCTTGTGCCGAGGAACTCCTTGGTCGGGGCGCGGCGGTGGTGGCCGTCGACCTTGACGCCTCGGTTACCGAGGTGTCCGGTAGCGCGGCATGGCTGGGCGTGGTGGCCGACGTGACCGATCCGGCGTCGATAGAGGCCGCGTTGCGGGTCGGCGTAGAGGCCTTCGGCGGAGTTGACCTGCTGGTGGTAGCCGCCGGGATCTTCGGACCATCGGCGTCGCTGGGCGATCTGGACGCAGCCGACTGGCGGTCCGTCATGGCCGTCAACGTTGACTCCGTCCAGTGGTTGTTCAGCCGAGTGGCGCCGCTACTGGCTGCCTCTCCGGTGGGCGGCAGGGTGGTGGTGGTCGGCTCCAAGAATGTGCCAGCACCCGGGGCCGGAGCGGCCGCCTACTCGGCGTCCAAGGCGGCGCTGCAGCAACTCTGCCGGGTCGCCGCACTGGAATGGGCGCCCAATGACGTACGAGTCAACACCGTGCATCCCGACGCCGTGTTCGACACCGGCCTGTGGGACAGCGACCTTGTCGCCGAGCGAGCCACCCGCTACGGAATGACCCCTGAGGAGTACCGAACCCGCAACCTGCTCTCCACTGAGATCACCTCGGCACAAGTGGCCCGCTCGGTGGTGGCCCTCCTCGGCGACGACTTCGCGGCGACTACCGGTGCGCAGGTGCCCATCGACGGTGGGAGTGACCGGGTCATCTGAGGGTGCCGGCCGTTGGCGGCTACATCGTGGGGACGGGTACGGTCAGTTGGTCTCTGTGTTTCCAGCGGTGGGAGGTTCCCGGCGGGGAGCGGAGGCGTCAGAGGAGGAAATATGGATCCGAGGGAACACCTGCGGAGGGTGAGTGACCTGCTTTCTGGCCTGGTGGAGGGCACTGACGCCGGCCGGTTGGATGACCCCACGCCGTGCGAGGACTTCCAAGTCCGGGACCTGATCGGACATTTCACCATGGGCCGGTTCTTGTTCGCCGCCGATTTTGCAGGAGACACCGAGCGTCGAGACGAGTTGCTCGGTGCGATGCCTGAGCGGTTTGGCGACATCCTCGGCGATGACCACCTGGCGACCTACCGGGATGCTTCGGCCACCCTGGATGCGGCGGTGGATGGCATCGAGGATGTAGGAACGATGGCTGACTTCTTCTTGGGCCAGATGCCGATCGGTGCTGCGCTGGAGACCATCTCCGGCGACAACCTTGTCCACTGCTGGGACCTCGCCCGCTCGACCGGCCAGGACTTCGACCCTCCAGATGACCTGGTCGAGGCCACGACAGCGTTCTTCGGCG